>NZ_JARGEF010000012.1:0-67582 GCF_033794725.1 Streptomyces sp. ID05-39B
TGGGAGGTCAGGAGGCCGGGGCGGGTGTCCCGGCGGGTGGCGGTGCCGACGCGGCTCGTCGGCCGGCCCGTGCGACCGCGATCTGGCGGGCGACCCGGGGGCCGAGCACGGAGAGGACGAGCAGGACTCCGGTGACGACGATCTGCGACTGGGCGGAGACGTCCTGGAGGCTCATCACGTTCTGCAGGGCGCCGAGGAGGAAGACACCGGCGATGGCTCCGCCGAGGGTGCCCTTGCCGCCGTCGAAGTCGATGCCGCCGAGCAGTACCGCGGCGACGACGGAGAGTTCGAGGCCGGTGGCGTTGTCGTAGCGGGCGCTGGCGTAGTGCAGGGCCCAGAAGATGCCGGTGAGGGAGGCCATCACGCCGGTCAGGGTGAACAGGATCAGCTTCTGGCGCTTGACGCGGATCCCGGCGAACCGGGCGGCCTCCTCGTTGGCGCCGATCGCGAAGAGCGACCGCCCGAACGGGGTGGCGTGCAGGGCGACCACGGCGATCGCGAGGAACACCATGAAGGGCAGGAGGGCCTGCGGGACGAAGGTGTCCCCGATGCGTCCGGCCGCGAAGTCCAGGTACTGGGTGGGGAAGTCGGTGACCGCGTCGGAGCCGAGCACGATCTGCGCGATGCCCCGGTAGGCGGCCATGGTGCCGATGGTGACGGCGAGGGAAGGCAGCCCGAGGCGGGTCACCAGCAGGCCGTTGATCAGGCCGCAGACCAGGCCGAGCAGCAGGCAGACCGGGATGATCGCCTCGATGGTCATGCCCTGGTTCCACAGGGCACCCATCACCGCGCCGGACAGGCCGGCCGTGGAGGCGACGGACAGGTCGATCTCGCCGGAGACGACCAGCAGGGTCATCGGCAGGGCGACCAGCGCGATGGGGAGCGTGTTGCCGATCAGGAAGGACAGGTTGAGGGCGTTGCCGAAGCCGTCCACGACGGAGAAGCTCAGCAGGAGCAGGACGATGAGGAGAGCGCCGACGACGGTGTCCCACCGGATGGCGCGGGTCAGCGACTCAGGCATGGCGGGCGTTCCTCTTCTTCAGTGCCGACGCCACCCGCAGCGCGACCACGCGGTCGACGGCGATGGCGAGGAGGAGCAGGATGCCGTTGATGGCGAGCACCCAGACGGAGCTGACGCCGAGGGCGGGCAGCACGCTGTTGACGGAGGTCAGCAGCAGGGCGCCGAGGGCGGCGCCGTAGACGCTGCCGGAGCCGCCGGTGAAGACCACTCCGCCGACGACGACGGCGGAGACGACGGTGAGTTCGTAGCCGGTGCCGGTGCCGGAGTCGACGTTGCCGAACCGGGCCAGGTACAGGGCTCCGGCGAGGCCGGCGAGGGCGCCGCAGAAGGTGTAGGCGACGAGGATCCGCTTGCGGACGGGGATGCCGGCGAGGCGGGCGGCCTCCGGGTTGGAGCCGAGGGCGTACAGCTCGCGGCCGCTGCCGTACTGCTTGAGGTAGTAGGCGGTGGCGATCAGGACGACGAGCGCGATCATCGCCAGCCAGGGCACCGCGGAGAGGCCGCCGGAACCGAAGTCGACGAAGCCTTGCGGGAGGTCGGCCGCGGTGATCTGCCGGGAGCCGACCCAGATGGAGTCGATGCCGCGGATGATGTACAGCGTGCCGAGGGTGACGACCAGGGCGGGTACCTGGCCGAGGCTGACCAGGAGGCCGTTGAGCAGGCCGAAGCCGATGCCGAGCAGGACGGCGAGGACGACCGCGACGACGGGATTGCCGCCGCCCTGGAGGTAGACGCCGGCGGCGAAGGCGCTGATGCCGAGCGTGGAGCCGACGGACAGGTCGACGTTGCGGGTGATGACGACGAGGGACTGGCCGGTGGCGACCAGGACCAGGATCGTCGCGTTGAGCAGCAGGTCCTTGATGCCCTGCTCGGACAGGAACTCACTGTTGCCGGCCTGGGTGACGCCGATCATCACCAGGAAGACGAGCAGGATGGCCAGTTCGCGCATCTTGAAGACGCGGTCCACCAGGCGGGTGCCGTCGGCCTTGGACGCCTCGGCGGCGGGGGCTTCGGGAGCGGTCACCGTCATGCGGCGGCCCTCCCCGTGGCTGCGGCCATCACGGTTTCCTCGGTGGCGTCGGAGCGGGGGATCTCGGCGGTGAGCCGGCCCTCGTGCATCACCAGCACGCGGTCGGCCATGCCGAGGATCTCGGGCAGGTCGGAGGAGATCATCAGGACGGCGACGCCGTCGGCGGCCAGCTCGGACAGCAGCCGGTGCACCTCGGCCTTGGTGCCGACGTCGATACCGCGGGTGGGCTCGTCGACGATGAGCACCCTGGGTCCGGTGGCCAGCCACTTGGCGAGGACGACCTTCTGCTGGTTGCCGCCGGAGAGCGTGCCCACGGTGTCGGCGATGCGGGCGTACTTCACCTGCAGCCGGACCGCCCAGTCGAGCGAGCGGCTGCGTTCGGCGCCGCGGTCCATCAGGCCGGCCTTCACGGTGCTGCGGAGTCCGGTCAGGCCGATGTTGCGCTCGATGGACATGTCCATCACCAGGCCCTGGGCGCGCCGGTCCTCGGGGACCAGGGCGAGACCCGCGGCCATGGCGGTGGAGGGCGCGCCGTTGACGAGCCTGCGGCCGTCGACCTCCACCTCACCGGCGTCCCAGCGGTCGATGCCGAACACCGCGCGGGCGACCTCGGTGCGCCCGGCGCCGACCAGGCCGGCGAGTCCGACGATCTCGCCGCGCCGCACCTCGAAGGAGACGTCGGTGAAAACACCCTCGCGGGTCAGCCGGCGGACGCTGAGGGCGACCTCGCCCGGCTCGACGTGCTGCTTGGGGTACAGCTCGGCCAGGTCGCGGCCGACCATCCGGCGGACCAGGTCGTCCTCGGTCATGCCGTCGAGGGGCTCGCTGGCGATCCATGCGCCGTCACGCAGGGTCGTGACCCGCCGGCAGATCTCGAAGATCTCCTCCAGCCGGTGCGAGATGAACAGGACTGCGGCGCCCTGGTCGCGCAGGGTGCGCACGACCTTGAAGAGGCGGGCGACCTCGCTGCCGGTGAGGGCGGCGGTCGGCTCGTCCATGATCAGGACGCGGGCGTCGAAGGAGAGCGCCTTGGCGATCTCGACGATCTGCTGGTCGGCGATCGACAGACCGCGAGCCGGGCGGTCGGGGTCGAGGTCGACGCCCAGGCGCCGCATCAGGGCGGCGGTGGCCTCGTGGGTGGCCTTGTGGTCGATGCGGCCGAGGGCCCGCCGTGGCTGGCGGCCCATGAAGATGTTCTCGGCGATCGAGAGGTCGGGGAAGAGCGTGGGCTCCTGGTAGATGACGGCGATGCCGGCGTCGCGGGCGTCGCCGGGGCCGTGGAAGACGACGGGCTCACCGTCGAGCAGCACCTGACCGGTGTCCGGTCGGTGCACTCCCGCGAGCGCCTTGATGAGGGTCGACTTGCCCGCGCCGTTCTCGCCGGCGAGTGCGTGCACCTCGCCGGCGGACAGCTCCAGGGAGACGCCCCGCAGAGCGCGTACGGCGCCGAAGGACTTGGAGACGTCCCTGAGCGCGAGCACCGGGGCTGCTCCCGTGTCGGACGGGTGGGTCATGGATGGCTCCTCGACGACGCCCGCCGACGGTCCCTGAGGGCCCGTTGCGGCGTCGTGAAAGGTTTCAACTGGATTGCCGGGACGTTAGGCACTACGGACATGTCACGTCAATGGGTCCGGGTCGAAAAGTTTTCGATAGTCGAAGGTCACGCATCAGTCACGGAGAGTGGGCCTGGACGGAGGGGTTGACACACCCTCGGCAGGCTCATAGTTTCCCGTTCTGAATCGTTTCACCCGGAAGCCTTTCCGGAAGCCGTTCAGGTTGTCCTTCCGGACCGAAGTCACAGGAGCCCCAAGTGACCGACCTCACCGCGGTGAAGGCCGCACTCAAGACCCAGGCCGTAGAGACGCCGTCGTGGGCGTACGGGAACTCGGGCACCCGCTTCAAGGTGTTCGCCCAGGAGGGCGTGCCGCGCAACCCGCAGGAGAAGCTCGACGACGCCGCGAAGGTGCACGAGTTCACCGGCGTCGCCCCGACCGTGGCCCTGCACATCCCCTGGGACAAGGTGGAGGACTACTCCGCGCTTGCGAAACATGCCGTGGACCGGGGGGTGAAGCTGGGGACGATCAACTCCAACACCTTCCAGGACGACGCCTACAAGCTGGGCAGCGTCTGCCACCCGGACGCGGCGGTGCGCCGCAAGGCGGTGGACCACCTGCTGGAGTGCGTCGACGTCATGGACGCGACCGGCTCCGCCGATCTGAAGCTGTGGTTCGCCGACGGCACGAACTATCCCGGGCAGGACGACATCCGGGCACGGCAGGACCGGCTGTCCGAGGCGCTGGCCGAGGTGTACGGGCGGCTCGGGGACGGGCAGCGGATGCTGCTGGAGTACAAGTTCTTCGAGCCGGCGTTCTACACGACCGACGTGCCGGACTGGGGCACCGCCTACGCCCACTGCCTCAAGCTCGGTCCCAAGGCGCAGGTCGTCGTCGACACCGGGCACCACGCGCCGGGCACCAACATCGAGTTCATCGTGGCCACGCTGCTGCGCGAGGGCAAGCTCGGCGGCTTCGACTTCAACTCGCGCTTCTACGCCGACGACGACCTGATGGTGGGATCGGCCGACCCCTTCCAGCTGTTCCGGATCATGTACGAGGTCGTCCGGGGCGGCGGGCTGGACGCCGAGGTGGCGTTCATGCTCGACCAGTGCCACAACATCGAGGCGAAGATCCCGGCGATCATCCGGTCCGTGATGAACGTCCAGGAGGCCACGGCGAAGGCCCTCCTCGTCGACCGGTCGGCGCTGGCCGACGCGCAGGCGTCCGGCGACGTGCTGGAGGCGAACGCGGTGCTGATGGACGCCTACAACACGGACGTACGGCCGCTGCTGCGGGATGTGCGGGAAGAGATGGGGCTGAACCCCGAGCCCCTCAAGGCGTACAAGGCGTCCGGGTGGGCCGAGGCGATCGTTGCTGAGCGGGTTGGGGGGGAACAGGCCGGTTGGGGCGCGTGAGCGTCTGCCGGGAGCCGTAGTTCTCGGGCTGCGGGCCGGATGTGGCTGGTCGCGCCCACGCGGCGGAGCCGCATATCGGCACAAGCCCCGCGCCCCTTTGGGGCGCTCCTCTCACCCGTGTCCAATAGTTAGGAAAGACTGTCATGGCACCGCATCCCGAAGCCGCCGCTCTCGTCGCCCGGTCGCACCGGCTCGGCGCTGATCCCCGGAACACCAACTACGCCGGCGGCAACACGTCCGCCAAGGGCACCGGCACCGATCCCGTCACCGGCGGGGATGTCGAACTGATGTGGGTGAAGGGGTCCGGCGGCGACCTCGGGACCCTGACCGAGGCGGGGCTGGCCGTGCTGCGGCTGGACCGGCTGCGGGGGCTCGTCGATGTCTACCCGGGCGTCGGGCGCGAGGACGAGATGGTCGCCGCGTTCGACTACTGCCTGCACGGCAAGGGCGGCGCCGCGCCGTCCATCGACACCGCGATGCACGGCCTGGTGGACGCCGCCCACGTCGATCATCTGCACCCGGACTCCGGTATCGCGCTGGCCTGCGCCGCCGACGGGGAGAAGCTGACCGCCGAGTGTTTCGGGGACAGCGTGGTGTGGGTGCCGTGGCGGCGGCCCGGATTCCAGCTGGGGCTGGACATCGCCGCCGTGAAGGCCGCCAACCCGCAGGCGATCGGCTGCATCCTCGGCGGGCACGGAATCACCGCCTGGGGGGACACCGCCGAGGAGTGCGAGCGCAACTCGCTGCACATCATCCGCACCGCGGAGGCCTTCCTGGCGGAGAAGGGGAAGGCAGAACCCTTCGGGCCAGCCGTCGAGGGGTACGGGGCGCTGCCCGAGGGTGAGCGCCGGGAGCGGGCCGCCGCGCTCGCGCCGTACGTGCGGGCGATCGCCTCGCAGGACCGGCCGCAGGTCGGGCACTTCGACGACGGCGGTGTCGTCCTGGACTTCCTGGCCGCCGCCGAGCATCCGCGGCTGGCCGCGCTCGGCACCTCCTGCCCGGACCACTTCCTGCGCACCAAGGTGCGGCCGCTGGTCCTGGACCTGCCCCCCACCGCCCCGGTGGAGGAGGCCGTCGCGCGACTGAAGGAGCTGCACGCCTCCTACCGCGAGGAGTACGCCGCCTACTACCAGCGCCACGCCGAGCCCGGCTCCCCCGCGATGCGCGGCGCCGACCCGGCGATCGTGCTGGTGCCCGGGGTGGGCATGTTCTCCTTCGGCAAGGACAAGCAGACGGCCCGGGTGGCGGGCGAGTTCTACGTCAACGCGATCAACGTGATGCGCGGCGCCGAGTCGGTGTCGACGTACGCGCCGATCGAGGAGTCGGAGAAGTTCCGCATCGAGTACTGGGCGCTGGAGGAGGCCAAGCTCCAGCGGATGCCGAAGCCGAAGGCGCTGGCGACGCGGGTGGCGCTGGTGACGGGCGCGGGCAGCGGGATCGGCAGGGCGATCGCGCACCGGCTGGTCGCCGAGGGCGCGTGCGTCGTCGTCGCCGATCTGAACGCGGACAACGCGGCGGCCGTCGCCGAGGAGCTGGGCGGCCCGGACAAGGCGGTCGCCGTGACCGTCGACGTCACCTCCGAGGAGCAGATCGCCGAGGCCTTCCGGGCGGCGGCACTCGCTTTCGGCGGGGTCGACCTGGTGGTCAACAACGCCGGTATCTCCATCTCCAAGCCGCTGCTGGAGACCTCCGCGAAGGACTGGGACCTCCAGCACGACATCATGGCCCGCGGTTCCTTCCTCGTCTCGCGTGAGGCGGCCCGCGTGATGATCGCGCAGGAGCTGGGCGGCGACATCGTCTACATCGCGTCGAAGAACGCCGTCTTCGCCGGTCCGAACAACATCGCCTACTCCGCGACCAAGGCCGACCAGGCCCACCAGGTGCGGCTGCTGGCCGCCGAGCTGGGAGAGCACGGCATCCGTGTCAACGGGATCAACCCCGACGGCGTGGTGCGCGGCTCGGGCATCTTCGCGGGCGGCTGGGGCGCCAAGCGCGCGGCCGTCTACGGGGTGGACGAGGAGAAGCTGGGCGAGTTCTACGCGCAGCGGACCATCCTCAAGCGGGAGGTCCTGCCCGACCACGTCGCGAACGCCGTGTTCGCGCTCACCGGCGGCGAACTCACCCACACCACCGGACTGCACATCCCCGTCGACGCGGGTGTGGCCGCCGCCTTCCTCCGGTGACCGCCGTGAAGTCGTACGCCGCGGTCGACCTCGGCGCCTCCAGCGGGCGCGTGATGGTCGGCCGCGTCACCCCGGACTCGCTGGAGCTGGCCGAGGCGCACCGTTTCCCCAACCGGCCCGTGCGCGTGCCGGAGGGGCTGCGCTGGGACGTGCTCGGCCTGTACGCAGGGGTGCTGGAGGGGCTGCGGGCCGCCGGGCAGGTCGACTCCGTCGGCATCGACAGCTGGGCCGTGGACTACGGCCTGCTCGACGCCGACGGGGCCCTGCTGGGCAACCCGGTGCACTACCGCGACGAGCGCACGCAGGGCGTCGCGGAGAAGGTGTGGGGACGCGTCCCGGCCGCCGAGCTGTACGCGGCGACGGGGTTGCAGTACGCGCCGTTCAACACCCTGTACCAGCTCACGGCGGCCCGCGAGAGCCGTCAACTGGACTTCGCCCAGCGACTGTTGATGATCCCCGATCTGCTGTCGTACTGGCTGACCGGCGAGCAGGGCACCGAGCTGACCAACGCCTCCACCACCCAGCTCATCGATCCCCGGACCCGCGACTGGTCGTACGGCCTCGCCGCGCGGCTGGACATCGACCTCGGCCTGTTCCCGCCGCTGCGGCGGCCCGGAGACGCCGCCGGGGTGCTGCGGCCGGCGGTGCTGGAGGAGACCGGGCTGACCGGGCCCGTGCCGGTGACGGCCGTCGGGTCGCACGACACGGCGTCCGCGGTGGCCGCCGTACCGGCGACGGGCGAGCGCTTCGCCTACATCTGCACCGGTACCTGGTCCCTGGCCGGCCTGGAACTCGACGCGCCCGTCCTCACCGAGGACAGCCGCGCCGCCAACTTCACCAACGAGCTGGGGCTGGACGGCACGGTCCGCTACCTCCGCAACATCATGGGGCTGTGGCTGCTCCAGGAGTGCGTACGGGCCTGGGGCAACCCGGATCTCGGCGGGCTGCTGCGCGAAGCCGCCGCGGTGCCGGCCCTGCGGTCGGTGGTGGACGCGGGGGACGCCGTCTTCCTGGCGCCGGGACGGATGCCGGAGCGGATCGCCGAGGCCTGCCGTGCCTCCGGGCAGCCGGTGCCGGAGTCCCCGGCGGAGATCACCCGCTGCATTCTGGACTCGCTCGCGCTCGCCCACCGGCGGGCGGTCGAGGACGCCCAGCGGCTGGCCGGTCACCCCGTCGACGTCGTCCACATCGTCGGCGGCGGCACCCGCAACGCGCTGCTGTGCCAGCTCACCGCCGACGCCTGCGGGCTGCCGGTGGTGGCCGGCCCGACAGAGGCCGCCGCGCTCGGCAACGTCCTCGTCCAGGCCAGGGCGCACGGGCTGGTCGGTGACCGGCACGCCATGCGCGCCCTGCTCGCCAGGACCCAGCCGCTGACGCGCTACGAGCCGCAGGGCGGGACCGGGCGCTGGCGGGACGCGCAGGCCCGGCTCGCCGAGCGGTGACCGAGTCGGGGCCTGCCCCGGCCCGGCCCCCGGACTACCCTGCACCCATCCGATGAACAACCCCCGAGGAGCCGCGATGCGTGTCGCACTGTTCCTGACCTGTGTCAACGACACGCTGTATCCGGACACCGGCCGCGCCGTGGTGAGACTCCTGACCAGACTGGGTGTCGAGGTCGACTTCCCGATGGCCCAGACCTGCTGCGGCCAGGCCCACTACAACACCGGCTACCGCCACGAGGCCGAACCCCTCGCCCGCCACTTCTCCGAGGTCTTCGGCCAGTACGAGGCGATCGTGACGCCCTCGGGGTCCTGCGGGGCGATGGTGCGCGAGCTGTATCCGCGGATGGGCGAGCGGGCGCGCGCCGAGGGGCGCGGCGACACCCTGGCCGCGACCCTGGCGCCGGTCGTGCCGAAGACGTACGAGCTGACCGAGTTCCTCGTCGACGTGCTCGGCGTGACCGATGTCGGGGCGTACTACCCGCACACGGTGACCTACCACCCGACCTGTCACGGGCTGCGGAGCCTCGGCCTCGGGGAGCGGCCCCGGCGGCTGCTCCAGGCGGTGAAGGGGCTGGAGCTGGTGGAGCTGCCGGGCGCCGACGAGTGCTGCGGCTTCGGCGGGACCTTCGCGGTGAAGAACGCCGACGTGTCCGCCGCGATGGGCGCGGACAAGGTACGCAACGCCGAGTCCACGGGCGCGGACGTCCTGTGCGCCGCCGACAACTCCTGCCTGATGCACATCGGCGGCACGATGTCCCGGCTCCGCTCCGGTCTGCGGCCGGTGCACATCGCGGAGATCCTGGCGAGCACGGAGGAGGAACCGGCCCTATGAGCGGAACGTATCTCGGGATGCCGGCGTTTCCGAAGGCCGCCCACGAGGCGGTCGGCAACGCGACGCTGCGCAAGAATCTGCGGCACGCCACCCACACCATCCGCGGAAAACGCGCGAAGGCGGTCGCCGAACTCGACGACTGGGCGGAGCTGCGGGAGGCCGGCAAGCAGATCAAGGAGCACACACTCCGGCATCTCGACCGCTACCTCGTGCAGTTGGAGGAGTCGGTCACGGCGGCGGGCGGCATCGTCCACTGGGCGGCCGACGCCGAGGAGGCCAACCGGATCGTCGCCGACCTGGTGAAGATGACCGGCGAGTCGGAGGTCGTGAAGGTCAAGTCCATGGCCACGCAGGAGATCGGACTCAACGAGGCCCTCGAAGCCGAGGGGATCCGCGCCTACGAGACCGATCTCGCCGAACTGATCGTGCAGTTGGGCAAGGATCAGCCCTCGCACATCCTCGTCCCCGCGATCCACCGCAACCGCGGGGAGATCCGGGACATCTTCGCCCGCGAGATGAGCGAGTGGGGACGCCCCGCGCCCGAGGGACTGACGGACACGCCGGCCGAACTCGCCGACGCCGCCCGCCTGCACCTGCGCGAGAAGTTCCTGCGCGCCAAGGTCGGCGTCTCCGGGGCCAACTTCATGGTCGCCGAGACCGGCACCCTCGTGGTCGTGGAGTCCGAGGGCAACGGACGGATGTGCCTGACCCTGCCCGAGACCCTGATCTCGGTCGTCGGCATCGAGAAGATCGTGCCGACCTGGCGCGACCTGGAGGTCTTCCTCCAGACCCTGCCCCGCTCCTCCACCGCCGAGCGCATGAACCCCTACACCTCGACCTGGACCGGCACGACGGACGGCGACGGGCCCTCGGCCTTCCACCTGGTCCTCCTCGACAACGGCCGCACCGACACCCTCGCCGACGAGGTCGGCCGCCAGGCCCTGCGCTGCATCCGCTGCTCCGCCTGCCTCAACGTCTGCCCCGTCTACGAACGCGCCGGCGGACACGCCTACGGCTCCGTCTACCCCGGGCCCATCGGCGCCATCCTCAGCCCCCAACTCCGGGGCACGGCAAGCGAGATCGACGCCTCCCTGCCGTACGCCTCCTCGCTGTGCGGCGCCTGCTACGAGGTGTGCCCGGTCGCCATCGACATCCCGGAAGTGCTGGTGCACCTGCGCGAACGGGTCGTCGAGGGCGGCCCGGTGACCCGCGAGGGCAGCAAGGTGGTACTCAAGCCCGCCAAGGGACATGCCGCCGAGCGGGCGGCGATGCGGGCGGCCCGGTGGGCGTTCAGCCACCCCGGCGCCCTGCGCACCGGCCAGCGGCTCGCCTCCCGCACCCGCCGCCTGCACCCGCGCACGCTGCCGGGCCCCGGCAAGGCGTGGAGCGGCACCCGGGACCTCCCGGCCGTGCCGGCGGAGCCCTTCCGCGACTGGTGGCAGCGCACGCACGGCGGAACGGACGGTGCCAAGTGAGCAGCAGGGAACGGATCCTGGGCCGGGTACGGCGCGCGCTGGCCGACGTACCGGGCGACGAGCCGTCGTACGAGGAGGCGGTCGGCCGCGGCTATCTGCGCGAGCACGGCGACCGGAGCATCGAGGAGACGGTGGAGCTGCTGGCGGAGAACCTGGCGGACTACCGGGCGATCGTGCACCGCTGCTCGGCGGACGATCTGGCGGCGACGATCGCCGGGATGCTGGCGGCGCGGGGCACCAGGACGGTGCTCGCCCCGCCGGGCCTCGACCCCGGTTGGCTGGCGGCCACCGACGCGGAGCGGCTTCCCGACCTCGCCGGGAGCACGCCGGACGAACTCGACCGGGTCGACAGTGTGGTGACTGCCTGCGCGGTGGCGGTGGCCGAGACCGGCACCATCGTCCTCGACGGCTCCCCCGACCAGGGGCGTCGCCGTATCACCCTCGTCCCCGACCACCACATCTGTGTCGTACGCGTCCCCGGGCAGGTGGTCTCGTCCGTGCCGCAGGCCATGGAACGGCTGGACCCGGCCCGCCCGCTGACCTGGATCTCCGGCCCCTCGGCGACCAGCGACATCGAACTCGACCGGGTGGAGGGCGTGCACGGCCCGCGTACGCTGGAAGTGATCCTGGTCGGCTGAGCGGCCGTCACAACTCCCTCTGCTCCAGAGGGCTTTGGGCCGGGCCCTGGATCACCTTGCCCTGTAGGTCGAAGCGTGAGCCGTGGCACGGGCACTCCCAGGCCCGCTCCGCGCGGTTGAACGCCACCAGGCAGCCCAGGTGCGTGCAGCGTGCGGAGAGGGCGTGCAGTTGTCCGGCCTCGTCGCGGTGGACGGCGCGGCGCTCCCCGGAGACGCGCACGACCGCGCCGTCTCCGGGGGCGATCTCGTCCACGGCCGATCCGGTCCCCGTGGGCAGCCGGTCCCCCACGAAGTGACGGGCCACGTCGGCCTGGTGCTTGAGGAAGGCGGCGCCCTCGCGGACGACGGAGGCGATACGGCGCGGGTCGTAGAGGTCGTTCCAGGGGCAGACGTATCCGGTGATGCGGTCGCTGAGCATCCGGCCCGCCATGATGCCGCTGCTGAGGCCCCAGCCGCCGAAGCCGGTGGCCACGTACACGTTCTTGCTCGCGGGGTGCAGGGGCCCCACGAGCGGAACGGAGTCGGTGGACTCGTTGTCCTGGGTGGCCCAGCGGTGGGTGAAGTCCAGCTCGCCGAAGTGCCCGGTCGCCCAGTCGGCGAGCGTGCCGAACCGTTCCTCGACGTCTCCGCCGGTGCCGGGGGTGAAGTGTTCGCCGGTCACGACGAGCAGCCGCCGGCCGTCGGGCAGGGGCGCGCTGCGCACCGAGCGCGTGTTGCGCTCCGGGGTGATGTACATGCCCCGCGGCGCGCGTCCGGCGTCGATCGGCGCCGCAACGACGAGTTCGCGGCGCGGGCGGAGCCGGGTGAAGAGGAGGGCGCGGTCGAAGACGGGGTAGTGGGTGGCGACGACGACGGAGTGGGCGGTCACCTTGGTCGCGGACGCCGGGGACTCCACGGTCAGCTCGCACGGGTCACCCTCGTGGAGGTCGGTGACGCGGCTGTACTCGTGGAGGGTGCCGCCGAGCCGCCGGATGGCGTCGGCGACGGCCAGGAGGTACTTGCGCGGGTGGAACTGCGCCTGGTCGGCGACCCGGACGGCGCCCGCGACGGGGAACGGCAGTTCGGTCTCGGTCACGAACTCGGCGGGCAGCCCCGCCTCACGCGCGGCCTCCGCCTCGGCCTTCAGCAGGTCCGTGCGGGCGGGGTCCTCCGCGTAGGTGTAACTGGCGGTGTCCTCCCATTCGCAGTCGATCCCCAGCTCCTCGGCGATCTCGGCAGCGTGCCGGACGGCGTCCGTCTGGGAGCGGGCGTACAGCCGGGCGCCGTCGGGGCCGCGGGTGCGCCGCAGGTGGTCGTAGACGAGCGTGTGCTGAGCACTCAGTTTGGCCGTGGTGTGCCCGGTGACGCCCGCCGCGATCCGGTGGGCCTCCAGGACGGCGACCGAACGGCCCCGCCTGGCCAGTTCCAGGGCGGTGCTGAGTCCCGCGATGCCGGCGCCGACGACGGCCACGTCGACGGTGAGCGGCCCCTCCAACGGGGGCTCCGGATCACCCGGCGGCACGGTGTGCAGCCAGTACGACCCGTGGATGTGCGCCTGCTGTTCCATGGGCCCCGGGTTCCCGCGACGGGGCCGGTCACACGGCGGGGCGGGGGCCCGCTCAAGGGTTGGGGTCATTGTCTCCCGTCGTAGCCCTCGCGGGCCCGCTCCACCCTGGGGAGGTTGTCCGTGGCCCATTCGGCGAGGTGGGCGAAGAGGGGTGCGAGGCCGAGGCCGAGTTCGCTGATCTCGTACTCGACGCGCGGGGGCACCTCGGGATGGTAGGTGCGCACGACCAGCCCGTCGCGTTCGAGCTGTCTGAGGCGCTGGGTCAGCACCTTGGGGGTGATGCCGCCGATCCGGCGCTCCAGCTGGACGAAGCGCTGCCGGCCGTGGGTGTGGAGCGTCCACAGGATCGGCGTGGTCCAGCGACTGAACACGATGTCCACGACGGGGGCGATGGGGCAGGCGAGTTCGGGGGCGCTCGCCGGGTCCGCGGGGGCGTGGTGGGTGGCCGTCCTGCCGGTCATGCGCATCCCTCCGGGGAAGTCACTTTCCTCTAGGTACCTACTATATCGGCGGTGTTAGCGTCCCCGTCATCGACCAACGACCCATTCTGACCAGGGAGTTACTCATGATCGTGGTGACAGGGGCGACGGGGAACGCCGGCCGGGAACTCGTGCGCGTCCTCGCGACGGCGGGCGAACCGGTGACGGCGACGTCCCGGACCGTCTCGGACGCGGAAGTACCCGACGGAGTGCGTGCGGTGCGCGCCGATCTCACCGACGCGGAGAGCCTGCGGCCGGTCCTCGACGGCGCCGACGCGCTGTTCCTCCAGGACGGCGGCGTGAGCCTGCGTCTGCTCCGCCCCCGCGACCTGCTCGACGTGGCGAAGGCGGGCGGGGTCGGCCGGGTGGTCCTGCTGTCCTCCCAGGGCGTCGCGACCCGGCCCGAGTCGGAGTCGCACGGCCCTCTGGCGCGTGCCGTCGAGGACGCCGTGCGCGAATCGGGGCTGGAGTGGACGATCCTGCGGCCGGGCGGCTTCCACTCCAACGCGTTCGCCTGGGCGGAGCCGGTCCGCGCCCACCGCACCGTCGCGGCGCCCTTCGGGGACGTGGGCCTGCCCACCGTCGACCCGGCCGACATCGCCGAGGTCGCGGCCGTGGCCCTGCGCGAAGGCGGGCACGCCGGTGCCGTGTACGAGCTGACCGGCCCCGCCGCGACGACTCCCCGCGAGCGGGCGCAGGCGATCGGAGCGGCGCTCGGGGAACCGGTGCGGTTCACCGAGCAGAGCCGGGACGAGGCCCGCGCCCAGATGCTGGCGTTCATGCCCGAGCCCGTCGTGGACACCACCCTGGCCATCCTCGGCGATCCGACGCCGGCCGAGCTGCGGGTCAGCCCGGACGTGGAGCGGGTGCTGGGCCGCGCACCGCGCCCGTTCGCGGACTGGGCCCGGCGGCACGTGGCCGCGTTCCGGGGGTGACCGGTGCGACCGGGTACTGACATCCGGTGCCGATGTGCAAGCCGGATGACAAGGCCGCTGAACAAGCGCTTAGATAGTGCCCGGGGTGCTCATCCCGCTCGCCCCGTACGCGTCCGACCGCCGGAGGCCCCGTTGTTCACGTCCGTCGACGATGTCTGCGCACGCCTCGCCGAGACCGGCTATCTGGCCTCACCTTCCGTCGCCACCACCGTCTTCCTCGCCGACCGGCTCGGCAAGCCGCTCCTCGTGGAGGGGCCGGCCGGTGTCGGCAAGACGGAACTCGCCAAGGCCGTCGCCCAGGTGGCCGGGGCCCGGCTCGTGCGGTTGCAGTGCTACGAGGGCGTCGACGAGTCCCGCGCGCTGTACGAGTGGAACCACGCCAAGCAGCTGCTGCGCATCAGCGCCGGCCGCGACGAGACGTGGGACGAGGCCCGCACGGACATCTTCGGCGAGGAGTTCCTCCTTCCCCGCCCGCTGCTCACCGCGATCCGCGGCGGCGAGCCGACGGTGCTGCTGATCGACGAGACCGACAAGGCCGACGTCGAGGTGGAGGGCCTCCTCCTGGAGGTGCTCAGCGACTTCCAGATCACCGTCCCCGAGCTGGGCACGATCACCGCGACCCGCCGCCCCTTCGTCGTGCTCACCTCCAACGCGAGCCGGGAGCTGTCGGAGGCGCTGCGCCGCCGCTGTCTGTTCCTGCACATCGGTTTCCCCGAGCAGGAGCTGGAGCGGCGGATCGTCCGGCTGAAGGTGCCCGGTATCGACGCGGCGCTGGCGGAGTCGGTGGTCCGGGTGGTGGGCGCGCTGCGCGCGATGGACCTGCGCAAGGTGCCCTCCGTGGCGGAGACGATCGACTGGGCGCGCACCCTGCTCGCCCTGGGCGCCGACGCACTCGACGCGGACCTCGTGCACGACACCCTCGGCGTGATCCTCAAGCACCAGGACGATGTGCTGAAGGCCGCCGCGAAGCTCGACCTGGACGCCGTGTGACCGCCGCGACGGAGGTGACGGCGAGGCTGACGGGCCTGGTCGCCGCGCTGCGCTCGCACGGCGTGCGGATCGGCACCGGTGAGACGGTCGACGCCGCTCAGGCCGCGGCCGCCCTGGGCTTCGCGGACCGCGCGCTGCTGCGCGAGGGGCTCGCCGCGACCCTGCTGCACTCCGCGGACCAGCGGCGGGTGTTCGACACGGTCTTCGACCTGTACTTCCCGTACGGCGTCGGCGCGCCCGGAACCGGCGGGCCGGACTCCGCCGCGGCGGCGGACCGGGACGACCTGCGCGACCGGCTCGCCGCGGCCCTCGCCGACAATGACGAGGCCCTGACCGCCCGGTTGGCGATCGAGGCCGTCGACGGCCTGGGCGGATACGGCAGTTCACCGGGGGCGGACGGCTGGTCGGCGCACCAGACCCTCGAACGGCTGCGCCCGCAGACCCTGCTGGCGCGGGTGCGGGACGAGGTCCGGCGCCGCGGCGGGGCCGCCGGCTTCACCGACCGGCTGCTGGAGGACGAGGTCCGGCGGCGCATCGACGCCTTCCGGGCACTGGTGGCCGTGGAGGCGCGGCGGCGGGTGGCCGAGCGGCGCGGCCGGGACGAGATCGCGCGGCGCGCGGTGGCCCCGACCGCCGACCGGGTCGACTTCCTGTACGCGGGCCGCGACCGGCTGGCCGAACTACGGCGCACGGTCCACCCGTTGGCGCGCAAGCTCGCCACCCGGCTGGCGGCGCGGCGGCGTCGGGCATCGCGCGGCGCGATCGACCTGCGGCGCACGCTGCGCGGCTCGCTGTCGACGGGCGGGGTGCCGATGCGTCCGGTGCTGCGCCGCCGGCGCCCGGCCCGGCCCGAACTGGTGCTGCTGTGCGATGTGTCGGGCTCGGTGTCCGGGTTCTCCGACTTCACGATGCTGCTGGTGCAGGCGCTGCACGACCAGTTCAGCAAGGTACGGGTGTTCGCCTTCGTCAACCGTGTCGACGAGATCACCGGCCTGCTCCGGCACGGCTCGGCCGACCCGGAGGGCCTCGGCGCCCGCATCCGCGCGGAGGCCACCCTGACGGGCTGGCACGCCAGCAGCGACTACGGCACCTCCCTGGGCGAGTTCGCGCAACGGTACGGCGCGGCGGTCGGCCCCCGCACGACGGTCTTCGTGCTGGGCGACGCCCGCACGAACATGGGCGACCCGAACCTGCCCGCCGTACGGCGGATCCTGGGGCGGGCGCGCCGGGTGCACTGGCTGAATCCCGAGCCGCGTCCGCAGTGGGGCACAGGAGACTCGGCCGCCCTCGACTACGCCGAGCTGGTCGCGATGCACGAGTGCCGCAACGCCCACCAGCTCGGCGCGTTGATCAGCCGCATCCTCCCGGTCTGATCCGGTCGTGGGTGTGACCTGTCGGCCTCAGTCGGCCTTGGCGTACTC
Source organism: Streptomyces sp. ID05-39B (assembly GCF_033794725.1). Taxonomy (NCBI): domain Bacteria; kingdom Bacillati; phylum Actinomycetota; class Actinomycetes; order Kitasatosporales; family Streptomycetaceae; genus Streptomyces; species Streptomyces sp. ID05-39B. The sequence continues at coordinate 16,964 of NZ_JARGEF010000012.1, forward strand.
CTGGGCCATCTGCCCGGCGAAGTCGTAGGCCACGACCTGCTCGTCGCCGACCACCCAGGCGTCGTGGCCGGGTGAGCAGACGTAGACGTCACCGGGGCCCACTTCGCTCTCGGCTCCGTCGTCCATGCGGATGCGCAGCCGGCCCTGGGCGATGTAGCCGTTGTGGTGGACCATGCAGCTGTCGGTTCCCGCGATCGGCGCCACCGACTCCGACCAGCGCCAGCCGGGCTCGAAGGTCGCCACGGCGAAGTCGAGGCCCGTCATGTGGACGGCTTCGAGGTGTCCCCGCGGAAAGTCCCGTCGCTCGTCCGGCTTGTCGAGCGTCTTCACTTCCATCATGACGGTTCTCCTTCCGGCCGCTGTCGACCGCGGCCGGGACCGGTCTCCCCGGCGGCACCGGACGTCACCGGTGGGGGCCGGTCCCCACACGTTCATCCTCCGCCCGCTACCGGGGGGCCGCCATTCGGGTGAACCGGCATGGCGGCCCCCCCGGCCCCCTGCCGACCGGACAGCGAACCGGCAGCGGACCGGCAGGCGTTCTCAGGCGCCGTCGCCGCAGAGCCGGGCGAAGCGCTCCGCGTCGATGTTGCCGCCCGAGACGATCACACCGACCCGGCGCGGCAGGGGGCCGGCCCGCCCGGAGAGCAGGGCGGCCAGCGGGGTGGCGCCGCTCGGCTCGATCACGATCTTCAGGCGTTCGAAGGCGAAGCGCATGGCCGTGCGGATCTCGTCGTCGGAGACCAGCGCGATCGCGTCGACCAGCCGCCGGTTCACCGAGAAGGTGAGTTCGCCGGGCGTGTGCAGGGCCTGCCCGTCGGCGATGGTGTGCGGCACCGGGATCTCGACGCGCCGGCCCGCCTCCAGCGAGCGCCGGGTGTCGTCACCGGCCTCCGGCTCGACGCCGACGATCCGGATCCCCTCGTGAAGCCCCTTGGCCGCCGTGGCGCTGCCCGCGATCAGTCCGCCGCCGCCGACCGGCGCCAGCAGCGCCCCCAGCTCACCGGCCTCCTCGAGCAGTTCGAGTGCGGCGGTGCCCTGTCCCGCCATGACGTGGCGGTGCTCGTAGGGCGGGATGACGGCCAGGCCCCGCTCGGCCGCCAGGGTCTCGGCGATGGCCACCCGGTCGCCGCCGTAGCGGTCGTAGGTCACGATCTCGGCGCCGTACGCCTGCGTCGCCGCCCGCTTGGAGTGCGGCGCGTCGTCGGGCATGACGATCACCGCGGTGGTGCCGAGTTCCCGGGCGGCGAGGGCGACGGCCTGGGCGTGGTTGCCGGACGAGTAGGCGGCGATGCCGCGCGCGAGCTGCTCGCTGGTCAGCCGGGAGGCCGCGTTGTAGGCGCCGCGGAACTTGAAGGCGCCGACCCGCTGGAAGTTCTCGCATTTCAGGAGGACTTCGGAGCCGACGAGGGCGTCGAGGGTGCGGGAGCGCAGAACGGGCGTGCGGTGGGCGACGCCCTTGAGGCGGGCGGCCGCGTCGCGGACGTCGTCCAGGGTGATGATCGGCAAAGGTGCGGTCGTCACGGGTGGGCTCCCTCGGAGGTGGGGTGCGGGCCGGGCCCGGCGGCCGTCCGGGCCTGGGACAGATAGCTGTAGGCGGAGGCGCGGGAGATGCCGAGGCGGGCGGCGACCTGCTCGATCGCCCGGCGTACGGCGAACACCCCGCGTTCGTCGAGGGCGCGGAAGAGAGCGAGGCGCCGGGGCCGCTCCAGGCCGGCCCAGCTACGGTCGCGCGGCAGATGGGCGTCGAGGAGCGAGTCGACGACGGAGTCGATGTCGTCGCCGAAGGTGGTCACGGGTGTGTCCGCGGACGGACCGCCGGCCCCGGCGAGCGCGGCGAGGAGGTTCTGCACGCGACCGACCTCGGTGACGTCCACGTTGACGCAGAGGGCCCCGAACACCGTGCCGGCGGAGTCGCGCAGCACCATCGTGGAGGACTTGAGCGTCCGGCCGGCGCCGGTGCGGGTGAGGTAGTTGAGTTCGTCGTCGGCGTCGTCGCCGCGGGCGAGGACGCGCATGCCGATCTCGCTCATCGCCCCTCCGGCGGTCCGCCCGGTCACCTCCCCCGCGACGGCGACCACGGAGGTCTCCGGACGCCGGTAGTCGTGCAGCACCACCTCGCACACCGGACCGAAGGTCGCCGCGATGCCGTTCACGACGGGCCCGAGGGCACGCAGGATCGCGTCACGCTCGGCCCTGCGGGGGTCCTCGTCCGGGCGGTCCTCGACCGTCATGCGGTTCCTCCTCCGTACACCTACCCCTATTAGATCACAGTTCCAGGTGCTGGACAGGAATTCCAAGCCCACGCCCCCTCCCGTCCCGCCTTCAGGGGAACCACGGATCAAGGGGTGGCATCGCCAATTGCCGCTCTCCTAGGATGGGTTGCCGACCGCGCCAGCCCTCGGCGCGGGCCCGGACTGGGGGAAGAGATGCAGCCAGGCAAGCAGCTGTCCACGTCGATCGATGCCACGGTTCCGACAGCCGCGCGCATGTACGACCACTATCTGGGCGGCAAGGACAACTACGCGGCGGACCGCGCGGCGTGCGAGGAACTCGACAAGGTCGTCCCCAGCACGCGCGCCCTCGCCCTCAACAACCGGCGCTTCCTGCAGCGCGTCGTACGGACCCTGACGCAGGAGCACGGAATCCGGCAGTACCTGGACCACGGGTCGGGCCTGCCCACGCAGAACAACGTGCACCATGTCGCCCAGAGCATCGACCCGAGCGCACATGTCGTCTACGTCGACAACGACCCGATGGTGCTCGTGCACGGCCGGGCCCTGCTGGAGCAGGACGAACGCACCACCGTCATCCACGCCGACATGCGCGAGACCGAGGCGATCTTCGCCCACCCCGACACCGAGCGGCTGATCGACTTCTCGCAGCCGGTGGCCGTGCTGTTCAACTCCGTCTTCCACTGCATCCCGGACAGCGAGACCGACGGACCGCCGGCCGTGGTCCGCCGCGTGGCCGAACGCCTCGCGCCGGGCAGCTTCCTGGTGATGTGCCAACTGGTCAGCGAGGACGCAAAAGTCCGCGAGTTCGTCACGAACTTCATGGACCAGGCCACCCAGGGCCACTGGGGCCGGGTGCGTCAGGAGAAGGACATGGACGCGCTCTTCGCCGGCCTGGAGATCCTCGATCCCGGCCTGGTGGAGGTCTCCACCTGGCGCCCCGACACCGAGGTGGCACCCCGTCAGCTCACCCAGGAGTGGATCGAGTACGGCGGCGTGGCGAAACTGCCCTGACCCCCGCCCGGTGCGCGGGACTCACGGGGCCGGGCGGTAGCGCGTGCGCGCCGTCTCCCGCAGAAGCGCGAGGGAATCACGCGGGTTCAGCGCCTCGTCGGCCAGCCGGTCCAGCGTGACCCGGTACTCCTCCGTCTCGTCCTGGTCCTCCAGGAAGGTGGCGCTTCTGATCTGCTCGAGGTAGACGACATCGGGCAGATCGGAGCCGCCGAACCGCAGATACGTCACCGGGATCGACGGCGCGGAGGCGTGCGTGACGTCCAACGGCACCACCTGGACGGTCACATGGGGCAGCGCGGCCATGGCAATCAGGTGGTCGAGCTGCTCCCGCATGACCTCACGGCCGCCGAGCACACGCAGCAGCACCGACTCGTCCATGACGGCCCACAACTGCGGGGCGTCCGGCCGCTCCAGGAGCCGGGTGCGCCGCGTGCGCAGCTCCACCCGCCGCTCCACCTCGCGGACCGGTGCCGTCGGCAGGCCGCGCTCGACCACGGCACGGGTGTACGCCGGGATCTGCAACAGGCCCGGCACGTACTGGATCTCGAAGGTACGGATGGCGGTGGCCGCCTCCTGGAGTCCCACCAGGCGGTCGAACCACTCGGGCATCAGCCGCTTGTCATAGCGCTGCCACCAGCCCGGCTCCCCCGCCTGCCGCAGCAACCGGAGCAGGACCAAGGCCTCGTGATCCTCTGATCCGTAGAGGTTCAGCAGTGCGCGGACATCGCCCTCCGTGGGAGGGCGACGCCCCTTGCCCGCCTCGATCCGCGACAGCTTCGCCGGGCTGAAGCCGACCGCACGCGCGGCCTGGTCCTGGGACAGTCCGGCGTCCTCGCGGATGCCCGCCAACTGCACACCGACCAGCATTTTCAGCAAGGTCGGGGCGGGCTCGGCCCGGTTCAGATACGGTTCGAGGCGGGAGACGCGAGGCGACTCGGCAGACATCCTGGCTCCCCGTTCTGGCTTGCGTTGTCCGGCAGACGACAGACCTCATTGTCGCATCCGAGGGCCACCGACTGCATGGCGCACGGGAATTGTGCCGGTCCGTGCCGCCCCGACACCAGGTGATCGCATGCCGTTACAGCAGATGGTCGAACTCTCCGCCCTTCGCTCCGGCCACGAACGCCGCCACCTCGGCCGGCGTGTAGATCAGCGCCGGCCCTTCGGGGTCACGGGAGTTGCGCATCGCGACTCCTCCCCCGTCCAGGACGGCCACCTCCACACAGTTGCCCTCGGCATTGCTGTGACTGCTCTTGATCCAGCGGGCACCCAGCGCGCTCGCCGGGACTCCGTTCGGCACTGACGACACTGCACTCTCCTCGCTTCGTACGCGCAATTTCCCGTGAAATTGCACGAGGACATCGTCAGCGTGGATAATAGCCCTGTCGTCAACCGCAGTTCCACCGCCTTGTACTGACGTTGCCTCAGGGAGATGCCGTGTCATCACCTGCGCAGTTCCGGAGTCCCGGGTCCGTCCGCGGCCTGTCCAGAACGGCCGTGCTGCACCTCGCGGGCAGCCGGGAAGGATTCGCCGCAGCACGGGACTTCACCCACCGCACGCTGGACGGCTGGTCCCTGGAGCACTGTGCCGACGACGCGCTCACCGTCGTCACCGAGCTCGCCGCCAACGCCGTCCTGCACGCCCTGCCGGACCCGCCGGAGGATGACGGGGACGTACGGCTCAGGCTCTCGCTGCGCCGTTCCCACCTGGTGTGTGCCGTCACCGACCCGAGCAACGACCTGCCCGTCTACCCGCACGCCGGAGAAGACCCCCTGCTGGAGCACGGCCGTGGACTGCACCTGGTCGAAGCCCTCTCGGAGCACTGGGGCTGGACCCGCCGCTCCCCCGTGGGCAAGACCGTCTGGGCCATGCTCCCGACCCGTACCCACACCTGACATGACTGCCATCAAGAGATCCACGCCGCTCGAGGACCTCGGCCATGTGCCCTGGCCCGAGATAGCCGACTCGACCGGGTCCGCCGAAGCCATCCCGGTCCTGCTGACCACCGTCGCCCGCGGCGACGCCGACACCGCCGGGCCCGCGCTCGGCCAACTGCGCCAGCGCATCTGCCAGTACGGCTTCGTGGTGGGCCAGGCGACGGCGGCCACCGTGCCCTTCCTCTGGGAACTCGTCCGGCTCCCGCAGGTCACCTGCCGCGTCGAGATACTGCACCTGCTGAAAAGCATCGCCGACGCCCGGCAGTGGGAGACCACCGCCGCCGCCTACCCCAAGCTGCTGCGCCGCCGCGAGAAGTACGTCGAATGGGAACGCGACGCGCGCCACGCCGTCCGGGCCCAGCGCGGCGTCCTGCGCCACCTGCTCGACGAACCGGACCGCGACCTCGTCCGGGCCAGCAGGGAACTCGACGCCACACTGACCGACCGGTGACCCGTCGGGTTGTGGGCCATGAGCAACCCTGACCGCGCGCCCGTGCCCAGCGTGTGCGGCGGACGCGGATTCGTCGTCGCCGCGCCGCAGCCGCGCACCGAGTCCACGAACTGATCGAGGACGGCGTCCGGAGCGGCGTTTTCCGCGCACTCAACGAGCACTTCGCCGCCCAGGTCATGGCGGTCACCATCGACGCGGGCCAGTCGGGGATCTTCCTGGAAGGCACCGGCCTGACCGCCGGCGACGCCTTTTCCGAACCGAGGTCAGGTCAGTCGGGCTGAGGCGCGGTCAGGACGGGGGTCGCGCCTGGGTCTGGGCGGCCCGGAGGTCTGCGAGCAGCTCGGCCTGTCCGGCCAGGACCCCGGACAAGATGGTGCGCGCGACCCGCAGCAGCTCCGCGATGTACGGGCTGGTCAGCGAGTAGTACACGGTCGAGCCCTCCTTGCGGGTCACGACGAGGTTCGCGCGGCGCAGCACGGCGAGCTGCTGCGAGAGATGGGCCGGCTCGATGCCCACCTCGGGCAGCATCTCCGCCACCGCGTGCTCGCGTTCGCTGAGGAGTTCGAGGACGCGGATGCGCGCCGGATGGCCGAGCGTCTTGAAGAACTCGGCCTTCAGTTGGTACAGCGGCGTGCTCATCGTGCCGTCCCCCCGCGAAGAGCGGTGACCAGTGCGTCAGTTGCCAAGATTAGCGACTCCGCAGGTGTGCGCCGTCACCGCGTTCAGCTCCGGGGGACCGGCACGTCCGCGGTCGGCCACCCCGTCGTACGCCACTCGTGGCGGCCCTCGGGCGCCTCGCCGTGCGGGGTGCCGTGGGCCGCGAGCGCGCCGGCCAGGTCGGCGTGCACGGGGATGGGCGGGCAGTCCCGGTCGGGGACGAGGGACCCGTCGGCGGGGATGGCGGCCAGCTCCAGAGGGCGGCCGGCCGCGGCGAGACGTCGCGCGGCCTCGATGATCGTCAGTTGTCCCTCCGCCGACCAGCTGCGCAGTCCGGTCAGGTCGACGATGACCGGACCGCTCCCCCGTCCCACCACCCAGCCGATGGCACCGGTGAAGCGGCGGACCGCGTCCGGGCCCAGGTATCCCGAGACGGACAGGATGCCGAGGTCCTGCTCGACGGTGTAGCGCCATTCGATCGTCATCGTCGTCCGTTCCTGGTGGGGTGGGAAGGCTCAGAGGGGGAGGGTGATCCAGATGCTCCTGCCCCGGCCGTCGGCGTCGGTGCGCAGGACCGCGGTGCCGCCCAGGCCGAGGGCGGGTTCCATGACGGTGGTGTCGCCCGGGAGCACGCCCGCGACGCCGTTGCCCGCGACCCGCAGGCCGCCCGTAGCGCCACTGGTGGCCGCGCGTGGAGCGGCGAGGGGCAGGGGTGACGCTCGTGCACGGCGGAGGCGAGCGGGCCGGCGCCGGCCGCGTGGATGGCCGTCAGGTGCGGGGAGGGCACCGCGGCGTGCCGGACGCTGGGGGTGACCGGTTCGCCGAGGATCAGCGGGGCCGGGTCCACGGTGGGGTGGCGCGGGCCCAAGCCCCACTCGGTCGTCGCCTGCTCGGCTGTCTCCCGGACCGTCCAGGCTGCGGACGGCATCGGCGGCGGGGTGAGGACGTGCCGGTGGTGCAGGGCTGCGCGCCGGGTACTCATCCGACGGTCCCCCCTGTTTCCTCGCCGACGGACCGGGCCGGCCGGCCGGAGAGGGACGGCATGAAGCCGGCGCCCTCCAGGTAGAGGTGGGCGGCCTTGATCGCCTCGGGTGTGCCCGCGTACTCGCGTCCCTGCAGGCGCAGCAGTTCCAGCGCGCCGACCGAGTCCAGGACCTGTCGCTGGCCGGCGCGGATCCCGGACGTCATGACGACGATGCCGCGCCGGTGGAGTTTCTCCACGGCGTCCTTGAGGACGAGGGCGCCGGTGGCGTCGATGGTGGTGACGCGGGACATGCGCAGGATGACGACGCGTACGTCGGCGACCTCGGCCAGTTCCAGCAGGAAGCGGTGGGCACCGGCGAAGAACAGCGGTCCGTCGATGCGGTACGCCACGATGTGCTCGGCGAGCAGAGCGTGTTCCTCGGCGCTGTGGTCGCCCCGGTCGAGCGGGACCTCTTCGAGCCGTGCCTGCTTGGCCACCGCGCGCAGGGCGAGGGCTCCCGCGACGACCAGGCCGATGATCACGGCGTACACGAGGTCGAGCGCAAGGGTGGCGACGGCGGTGAGCACCAGGATCAGGGCGTCGGAGCGGGTGGCCCTCGCCATCGCCCGCAGGGAGCCGACCTCGACCATGCGGACCGCGGTGGCCAGGAGGACTCCGGCGAGCGCGGCGAGCGGGATCCTGGAGACGAGGGGCGCGGCGGCGAACACGATCGCCGCGAGGACCGCCGCGTGGGTGAGCGCGGCGAGGCGGGATCCGGCGCCGGTGCGGACGTTGACGGCGGTGCGGGCGATGGCCCCGGTCGCGGGCACGCCGCCGAACAGCGGGGCGGCGAGGTTGGCGAGGCCCTGGCCGAAGAGCTCGCGGTCCGGGTCGTGTTTCTGTCCGACGGTCATGCCGTCGGCGACGGAGGCCGACAGCAGCGATTCGAGGGCGGCCAGGGCGGCGACCGCGACGGCCGGGGCGAGCAGGGAGCCGAGCGTGCCCGGGTCGAGGAAGGCGAGGGAGGGCGCGGGCAGGCCGGACGGGAGGTCGCCGATCGGCTTCGCCGCGTCGAGTCCGGCCGCTTCGGCCACGACGGTGGCCGCGATGACGGCGAGGATGGAGAAGGGGACGGTGGGCCGCCAGCGGGCCCCGGCGAGCATGACGGCGGCGACGGCCAGAGCGATGGCGGCGGCGGTCCAGTTGGGGTTCTTCGTGAACTCCTCCACCGCGTGCCAGGTCACCACGAGGACGCGGTCGCCCTCCGGCTCGGGCACCCCGAGCGCGTTCGGGATCTGTTGCAGGCCGATCACGCAGGCGATGCCGAGGGTGAAGCCCTCGACGACGGGCGCGGGCACGTACTGCATGTATGTGCCGGCTCTGAGCAGGGCGAGGGCGACCAGTATCGCGCCCGCCATCAGCCCGACGGTCAGCACCCCGGTCGGTCCGTGTGCGGCGACGATCGGCACGAGCACGACCGTCATCGCGCCGGTCGGCCCGGACACCTGGAGGTTCGAGCCGCCGAACACCGCGGCGAGCGCGCCGGCGACGACCGCGGTCGCAAGGCCCGCCTCGGCGCCGAGCCCGGAGGAGACGCCGAAGCCGAGGGCGAGCGGCAGTGCGACGACCGCCACGGTCAGGCCCGCGAGAAGGTCCCGGCGTGGATCGCGGCGCAGTTCCGCCAGATCGCCCCGGCCGGGCAGCAGGGCGGCGATCCGGCCCCGGATCCGCGCGAGAGCGGACGTCATCGGGTGGTGACCTCGCCGTCCCGCAGCTCGGCCAGCAGCTGGTTCTGCCCGGTGAGCATCTCGGTGAGGATCCGGCGCGCGGCCTTCATCAGGTCGGCGACGTCACCGCCGGCCAGCGCGTAGACGACCGTCGAGCCCTCCCGGGTGGAGGTGACGATGCCGGACCGGCGCAGTACGGCCAGTTGCTGGGAGAGGCTGGAGGGTTCGACCTCGATGGCGGCGAGCAGGCCGCGCACCGGCATGGGGCCGTCCTGGAGCAGCTCCAGTACGCGGATACGTACCGGATGCCCCAGCATGCGGAAGAACTCGGCCTTGGCCTGGTACAGCGGAACGGACACGGTCCCTCGACTTCCCCGACGGCGCCCCCACCGGGGCGAGCGAAGGCCGCGCTCACGACTACCTGCGAACACGACCAACACAGCATCTAGGCAATTGCGAAATTTTGCAATTCAGCATCCGGTGGATGCGCCGCCGGGAAGCTCATGGGGAGGGCTCGGAGGGCTCAGCCCTTCCTGACCACGCTGGACTTCAGCTGCATCGCGCCGAAACCATCGATCTTGCAGTCGATGTCGTGCCCGTCGACGCCGTCGACCAGCCGGATGTTGCGCACCTTGGTGCCGGCCTTGATGCCGGAAGGGCTCCCCTTGACCTTGAGCGCCTTCACGACGACCACCGTGTCGCCGTCCTTCAGCACATTGCCGACGGAGTCCTTGACGACCTGCTCGGCGGGGGCGCCGGAGTCCGTGCCGTCCTCGGCGGGCACCCATTCGTGGCCGCACTCCGGGCACACCACCAGGGCGTTCATCTCGTAGGTGTACTCGCAGGAGCACTGGGGACAGGGAGGAAGGTTCTCGTTCACGCGGCCAGCGTATCCGGCGTTCCGACGGTGGCCCGCCGCGCTTCAGGGCGATAGTAGCCATGTACATAATCGCCATGTACGGTATGGGCATGAGCAAGGGTTCCGAAGGGGCGACGCCCGGATATCTGGTGTGGCGGCTGTCCACGAAGTGGCGGGTGGCGGTGGACCGTGCGGTGGCACCGCTCGGCCTCACCCACGCGCAGTACGCGATCGTCGCGTCACTGCACGGCATGCGGCACGCCGGTGAGCGCCCCAGTCAGCGGCGGCTCGCCGACCACACCGGCCTCGAACCGCTGTACGTGTCGAAGCTGGCCCGCGCCCTGGAGTCCGCGGGGCTGATCGAGCGCACCCGTGATCCGCGCGATCCGCGCGCGGTGCAACTGGCGCTCACCGAGCAGGGCGTGGACGTCACCCGGCGGGCCATCGGGATGGTGCACGGGCTGCTGGAGCAGCTGACGCGACCGCTCGGCGGCCTGGACAGCGCCCGCACCCGCACCTTCGCGAGCGAACTGGCCCTCCTGCTCGACGCACCCCTGGAACCACCGCACGACAGCACGGCACAGACCATCACTGACGAGAGCAGCAAGGGGAAGTCATGACCACCACCACCGCACCTCCCGTCGACAGCCGTGTCATCGGCCTGGCCCACTACGCCGCCCGCGCCGTCCTCGAGCGCGTCCTGAGCCGCCACGGAGTCACGTTCCAACAGCAGCTCACCCTCCGGCCGGCCGTCGCCGACGGCCCCCTCGACCGGGAGGCGCTCGCCGGCCGGGTCGTCGCCTCCCTCAAGATCGACCCCACCGAGGCACACGCGGTCATCGGGGAGCTGGTGACCATGGGCCTGCTGGCGGCCGACGGGGCGAGCATCCGCGCCACGGACGCCGGTCGGGCCCTGCACGACACCGTGACCGCCGAGACCGCCCCGGTCACGGCCCGGATCTACGCCGGGATCCCCGCGGAGGACCGGGCCGTCGCCGGCCGCGTGCTCACCAGGATCACCGAGCGGGCGGAGGCGGAACTGGCCGCCATGTAGCCGGGTGACCCGGTCGGGCATGCGGTGGAATTTTCAACCTTCCGGCGCGGTTGTGGCGGTCGAAGGAGGCCACGAGTGGACATCACCTACGACACCGAGTACTACGCCCACGGAACGCCGGCCGAGCGCTGGGAGCGGGCGCGGCTGTTCTTCGACGCCAAGGAGTACACCGCCGCCGCGCGGGTCCTGGCGGGGCTGGTCGAAGAGGTGCCGGATCAGAGCGGACCGCGGCTGCTGCTGGCCCGCGCCTACTACCACTCGGCCCAACTCAGCCGCGCCGAGACCGAGTTGCGCGCCATCGTGGAGCGTGACCCGGTGGAGCACTACGCCCGCCTGATGCTGGGCCGCACCCTGGAGCGGCAGGGGCGGCACGCGGAGGCCCGCCCGCACCTGAGGATCGCCTCGGCGTTCACGGGTGACTTCGCGCAGGCCTGACAGGACGTCCGGCCCGCAGTGGCCCGGCGGTGCGCGTCACCGCCGGGCCGCTCCGTCGTGCCGGACGCGCTCAGACGGACGTCCGCCGTCCCCTGCGGTGGGCCAGCTCCCCGAGGACGACGTCCACGGCGAGGAACACGGCGAGCGGTATGCCGAGGAGCGGCAGGAAGTAGCCGAGCACGGCGATCGCCGCCATCAGCGGCACCATGACGTACGGCGGGACCTGTGCCCAGGCGCCGCGCGGGATCGGCCGCCCGAAGGCGGAGCCGCGGCCGCGCTGCCACCACATGCGGTAGCCCCACACGATCAGCAGGATCAGCGCGAGCGCGAGTCCCATCAGGGCGATCTGGTTGGCCAGGCCGAACAGGACGCCGGTGTGCAGGTCGATGCCCCAGCGGGTCAGCTTGGCGAGCACCGGGAAGTCGTCGAACCGCAGCACGTCGGTGACCTCGCCGGAGGCCGGGTCGACGGCCACGGCGTCCTGCTTGGTGGGCCAGCTGCGCTGCACCTGCCGTACGACGTACGCGGATCCGGCGTCGGCGGGCGGCACGATCTCCACCGGGTCGCCGAGGCCCTCGGTGCGGGCGGCGGCCAGGATCCTGTCGAGGCCGACGCCGTGCTCGCCGTCGCCGCCGTCACCGCCGGCCGCGTCATGGCCGGCGTGCTCGCCACCGCCCGCCGCCGAGGAGACGGCCGGGGTGGACTGGCCGAGCGAGGTGCGCAGTTCGTCGATGTGCGCGCCGGCGTACTGGGACCAGGTGAGCCCGGTCGCGGAGAGGAAGAAGAACCCGGCGGCGGCCCAGACGCCGACCGTGCCGTGCAGGCCCAGGGTGCGACGACGGCCGCCTGTGCCGCGGACCTTGCGCAGGGCACGGCGGCGGGAGAACCACAGCGCGACGCCGCCGCCCGCGATCACCCACAGCCAGCTCGCGGCCAACTCGCTGTAGAGACGGCCGTTCTCGCCGAGGCGGAGGTCGCGGTGGAACTCGTCGATCCAGGTCCGCAGCGGCAGCGCGCCGGTCGAGCCGTACTGATCCAGCGCGCCGCGGACCTCGCCGGTGTAGGGGTCGACGAACACGGCCAGGGAGTGGGTCGCATCGACGCCCTCGACGCCGGAGAGCAGCACCCGGGTGGAGGCGTCGGCTCGCGGGGAGGGCCGTACGGCCGTGACCGTGCCCTCGGGGTGGGCCTTGCGGGCGGCGGCGACCTGCTCGGACACCGGCAGCTTCGCGTCGCCGACGGGGACGGTCGTCTCGTGGGCGTAGACCAGCTTCTCGGCCTGGAAGGCGCCCGCGTAGAGGAAGCCGGTGAGGGCGGCGACGAGGAGGAAGGGGGCGACGAGCAGGCCGGCGTAGAAGTGCAGGCGCAGGACGAGCGGACGCAGCGGGGCCCACGGGCCGCGGGGTCCCGGCGCGGGTTCCGCGGGCCGCGGGGCCTGGTCCGTGGTCGAGGGAGCGATGGACATCGGCGGGCTTCTCCGGTGGTCGGTGGGGACGTATCAGCCGTGACGGAGCAGTAGTCGGACCGCGGTCCCGCCGAGTTCCCGGCCACTTCGGTGACCTGCGTCACAGTCGTCGTGGTCGTGGCATGCTGGCCGGATGGCATCTCCCAGTCCTCGCGCACCTCTTGCCGAGCGGGTCGAGGAACTCCTCGCCGCCGGCGGCCCGTTGCCGATCGTGGCGGCCGGCGATCCGGTCCTGCGCACCGGCACCGAGCGCTACGACGGTCAGCTCGGCCCCGCGCTGCTGGCCCGGTTCGTCGAGGCGCTGCGCCTCACCATGCGGGCGGCGCCGGGCGTGGGCCTCGCCGCGCCGCAGGTCGGCGTGGAGCTGCGGATCGCGGTGATCGAGGACCCGGCACCGGTGCCGCAGGAGGTGCGGCTGGCCCGCGGACGGGTGCCGCAGCCCTTCCGCGTTCTGGTCAACCCCGCCTACCGGCCGGTGGGTTCGGGCCGCGTCGCCTTCTTCGAGGGCTGCCTGAGCGTGCCGGGCTGGCAGGCCGTTGTGGCCCGGCACGCCGAGGTGCGGCTGACCGGCGAGGACGAGAGCGGCCGGGCGCTGGACGAGGAGTTCGGCGGATGGCCCGCCCGCATCGTGCAGCACGAGACGGACCACCTCGACGGCCTGCTCTACCTGGACCGGGCCGAGCTGCGCTCGCTGTCCGCCAACGAGACGGTGGCCCGGCGCTGGGCGCAGCCGACACCGCAGGAGGCAGCCCGCGCGCTGGGCTTCGGGCTGCCGTGACCGGACCGGTACTCGGTACGTCAGTTGTCGCGGAACGCCTCCAGCAGGCGCAGCCACACCTCGCTGAGCGTCGGGTAGGACGGCACGGCGTGCCACAGGCGGGCGACGGGGACCTGGCCGGCGACGGCGACGGTCGCCGAGTGGATCAGTTCCCCGACGCCGGGGCCGACGAAGGTCACACCGCGCAGGATCTCCTCCTCCAGGTCGACGACCATGCGGGCGCGGCCCTTGTAGCCCTCGCCGTACAGGCCCGCACCGGCGACCGAGGAGAGGTCGACGTCGACGGCGCGGACGCGGTGTCCGGCCTGTTCCGCCTCCGCGAGGGAGAGGCCGACCGCGGCGGCCTCCGGGTCGGTGAAGACGACCTGCGGGACGGCGGCGTGGTCGGCGGTGGCGGCGTGGGCGCCCCATGGTCCGGCGTCCAGGTCCGTGGCACCCGAGGCACGGGCGGCGATCGCCGCGCCGGCGATACGGGCCTGGTACTTGCCCTGGTGGGTGAGGAGGGCGCGCCGGTTGACGTCGCCGACCGCGTAGAGCCACTCGCTGCCGGTGACGCGCAGGCTGTCGTCGACCGGCAGCCAGGAACCCGGCTGCAGGCCGACCGTGTCGAGGCCGAGGTCGTCGGTGCGCGGGGCGCGGCCGGTGGCGAAGAGGATCTCGTCCGCCTCGATCCGGTCGCCGGTGTCGGTGACGACCACGACCGTGCCGTCGGTGCGGGTCACCGACTTCACCGAGGTCCCGGTGCGCACGTCCGCGCCGGCCGCGGTGAGCGCCTCGGCGACCAGTTCGCCGGCGAACGGCTCCATGCGGTTGAGCAGGCCCTTGCCGCGTACCAGGAGGGTGACCTGCGAGCCGAGGGCCTGCCAGGCGGTGGCCATCTCGGTGGCGACCACTCCGCCGCCGACCACGACCAGGCGGCCGGGCACGGACTGGGCGCTGGTCGCCTCGCGGCTGGTCCACGGCCCGACCTCGGCCAGGCCCGGCAGATCGGGCAGGACGGCCCGGGTGCCGGTGCATACGGCGACGGCGTGCCGGGCGGTCAGCACCTTGTCGCCGACGGCCACCGTGCGCGGGCCGGTCAGGCGGCCGTGACCGCGGTAGAGGTCGGCGCCGATGCCGTCCAGCCAGCCGACCTGGCCGTCGTCCTTCCAGTCCGAGGTGAAGTAGTCGCGGTGGGCGAGGATCGCCTCCGCGTCGAGGGGGCCCTGTACCGCCTGGCGCAGGCCGGGCAGGCGGCGGGCGTCGGCCTGGGCGATGACCGGTCGCAGCAGGGCCTTGCTGGGCATGCAGGCCCAGTAGGAGCATTCGCCGCCGACCAGTTCGCTCTCCACGACCGCGGTGGTGAGGCCGGCCGCACGGGTGCGGTCGGCCACGTTCTCCCCCACGGGCCCGGCCCCGAGCACCACGACGTCGTACGCGATGGTTTCCGTTTCCGTCATGGGGTCAGTCTGGTGGGTGGTGTGCGGCGTGGCCACACGGGTAGGGGCGCGGAATACGCGACCGGCCTGCCGTGTTGGCGAGGTCGGCTTGACCCCATGCCGGGAGGACCCCGGCAGGAAGCACCGGGAAGAGGGAATCACGTCATGAGCAGCACCGTGGAGCTCACCAAGGAGAACTTCGACCAGACGGTCACCGAGAACGACTTCGTCCTGATCGACTTCTGGGCGTCCTGGTGCGGGCCGTGCCGTCAGTTCGCCCCGGTCTACGAGAAGGCCGCCGCGGAGAACACGGACCTGGTCTTCGGCAAGGTGGACACCGAGGCCCAGCCGGAGCTGGCCGCGGCCTTCGGCATCCAGTCGATCCCCACGCTGATGATCGTGCGTGAGCGGGTCGCGGTGTTCGCGCAGCCGGGCGCCCTGCCCGAGGCCGCCCTGACGGACGTCATCGGGCAGGCCCGCAAGCTGGACATGGACGAGGTCCGCAAGTCCGTGGCGGAGCAGCAGGCGCCCCAGGGCGAGTGAGCCCCGGAACCACAGCTAGAACGGGTACGGCGCCACGTCGCCGCGCACCGTCGTCCAGCGCACGTCGGTGAAGGCCTCCAGGTTGGCCTCGCCGCCGAAGCGGGCGCCGGTGCCGGAGGCGGCGACCCCGCCGAACGGCGCCACGGCCTCGTCGTTGACCGTCTGGTCGTTGATGTGCACGATGCCGGTTGGGATGCGTTCGGCCAGGTCGAGCCCGCGGGCCGGGTCGCGGGTGACGATGCCCAGGGACAGTCCGTAGGAGCTGGCGGCTGCCAGGGCGGCGGCCTCCTCGGGGGTGCGGAAGGCGCGGACCGGGGCCACGGGTCCGAAGACCTCCTCCGCGTAGGCGGGGGTGCGGTCGTCGACGCCCGCGAGGACGGTCGGGCGGTAGTAGAGGTTCTCGTGCGTGCCGCCGGCCGCGAGCTTGGCGCCGGCCGCCGTGCTGGCCTCCACCAAAGCGTGCACCTTGGCCAGTTGGCCGCTGTCGATGAGCGGGCCGAGGTGGACCTGCGCGCGGTGCGGGTCGCCCACTGCCAGGGCGTCGGCCTTCGCCGCGAGCCGCTCGACGTACTCCTCGTAGAGCGAGGCGTGCACGAGGTGGCGGCCGGTGGTCATACAGATCTGGCCCTGATGGAAGAAGGAGCCCCAGGCGGCGGTGGAGATCACCGCGTCGAGGTCGGCGTCCTCCAGGACGATCAGGGCGGAGTTCCCGCCGAGTTCCAGGTGTGCGCGCTTGAGGTGGCGTCCGGCGGCCTCGCCGACCGCGCGGCCGGCCGCGGTGGAACCGGTGAAGGAGATGACCGGGACGCGCGGGTCGGCGACCAGGGCCGCGCCCGTCTCGGCGCCGCCCGGCAGGATCTGCAGCAGCCCTTCGGGGAGACCGGCCTCGGCGAGGACCGCGGCCAGGGAGAGACCACCGCAGACCGCCGTGCGCGGGTCCGGCTTGAGCAGGACCGCGTTGCCGAGCGCCAGGGCCGGCGCGACCGAGCGGATCGACAGGATCAGCGGGGCGTTGAACGGGGCGATCACACCGACGGCCCCGACGGGGACGCGCCGGGTGTACGACAGCCGGGGCGCCTCGGTGGGCAGGACCTGGCCGGCCGGGCGGGAGGCGAGGGCGGCGGCCTCGTAGCACTCCTGGGCGGCGACGTGCAGTTCGAAGTCGGCCTTGCCGGGTATGGACCCTGACTCCCGTACCAGCCACTCGCGCAGTTCACCGGCGTGCGCGCCGAACAGGTCGCCGGCCTTGCGCAGCACCGCGGCGCGGACGAAGTGGGGGGCGCGGGCCCACTCGGTGCGGGCGGCGAGGGCGGCCTCCGCGGCCGGGGCGACGTCCTCGGGGCCGGCCAGGACCACCGTGGCGAGACGGTCGCCGGTGGCGGGCTCGGTGACGGGGTGCGCGGGGCCCGACAGGCCGCCGGACTGCCAGGTCGTGGGGTCGAGCAACGGCATGACGGCTCTCCGATCTGTGACCCACGGGACGTACCGGAGGGAACGGAGGTCCCGTGTGTGCGCCGCCGGTCGGGCGGTCGCGTGGCGGGATGCGGTGATCCGGGCAGCCGGGCGAGCTGCGTCCGGTGTCGAACGCGGTCCCATCTGGTTGAGCGTGCAACATCCTAGTCGTCGGGTGGCGGAACCGGGCGGGCCGCGACGCGCGACCTTCGGCCGTGCCGGTCAGGGGCGACCCGCTCGGGCGCCGGTCACGTCGAGTCCCGCTGAACCACCGTAGCCTCGAACAGTTCGTACGACTCGGGGGTGGCGGCCGGGTTGCGGACCGCCCGGTCGACCAGCTCGGCGAGGCGGCGGGCCGAGGGCAGCGCGATCCGGACGGTGCTCAGGCGCGGGCGCAGCAGCCTGGCCAGCATCAGATCGTCGGCGCCGATGACGGCCACGTCCTCGGGGACGCGCACGCCCTCGTCCTGGAGGGCGCTCATGAGCAGCATCGCGTACTCGTCGTCGTAGGCGAAGACCCCGTCCAGGCCCAGGTCGTGCCAGCGGGCGGCGAGCGCGGCCGCGGACTCCTCGGTGTAGGCCAGGGACAGCGCGGTGACGATGGCGCCGGTGCCGTGCACGGCCTCGCGGGCGCCGTCGAGGCGCGGCGCGGAGAACGTCTGCGTGCCGGGCTCCTCGGGGACCACCACGCCGATACGGCGGCGGCCTCGCGCGTACAGATGGCGTGCGGCGCCCCGGCCGACGCCGGCGTGGTCGGTGAGCAGGGCATGGGCACCGTCGACAGGCTCGGTGCCGAGGGTGACCACGGCGCGGGCGCCGGACCGTTTGAGCACGGCGACGCCGCGCGGGCCGAGGCCGGGACCGGGCACCAGGACGGCCACGGGCCGCAGTTCGGCCCAGGCGCGGGCGGCCTCGTCCCCGCACAGGCCGCTGTTGCCGTACTGGACGACGGTGTAGTCGAGGCGGCTGAGAGCGCCCTGGAAGTCATGCACGAACTGGCTGTGGAGGGGGCCCGCCGGGACGGGCGGGGCGGGCATCAGGACCATGCGGCTGTGTCCGGCGCGCAGGCTGCGGGCCGCCGCGTGCGGCACGTACCCGAGTTCCTCGGCGGCCCGGTGGACACGGCGGCGGGTGGGCTCGCTGATCCGGACGGCGCCGGTGTTGTTCAGGACGTAGGAGACGGTCGCGCGGGAGACGCCGGCCAGGCGGGCCACGTCGGCGCTCGTGGGCACGGAGCGCGGCGCCGACGGCGATGTCGGCGCGGGCGTGTTCGGTATCTGCACCATGACGTACGGCATCTTGGCAGAAGCGGGGGCGGGGGTTTTGGGCGGGGGAACGCTCAAATCGTCCGTGTTTGGACTAACAGTGCCGCGGCCGGCGGTCGTCCGTGTCGTGAACGACGCTGCCGCGGCCGGCGGTCGTCCGTGCTCCGGCGAAGCGGTTCGTGGCCGGGGCCCGGCTCAGCTCCCGGTGATCCGGTCGACCAGGTCGGTCCAGCCGGTTTCCAGGCGGACCGGCGGGGTGGCGCACTGACGGACCAGGTGGTGGATCAGGGGCGGGTTGAGGTAGCCCAGCAGGGTGTGGGCCAGGAGGTCCGCGTCTGCGTCCGGGACCGCCTGACGCAGCAGCAGGGCGAGGTGGCCGTGGTGCAGGCGGTGGACCGGGCTGGTGAAGCGGCGGTCCGGGCCCCCCTCGGCCGCCAGCAGCAGGTCCAGCTCTTCGATGGCGCGCCGCAGGTAGGCGATGCCGAACGCCCGCAGGCGCTCCGCGGGTTCGGCGCCGGGACCGAGCGGCGGGGGTCCGCCGAGGAAGGCCGCCTGGAAGTTGCGCTCGGAGTGGTCCAGCAGCGCCGTCAGCAGTCCGGTGCGATCGCCGAAGCGGCGGAAGACGGTCCCCTTCCCGACGTTCGCCGCGGCGGCCACCGCCTCCATGGTGACCCCGGCCGCACCGTGCTCGGCGACCAGCCGGGCGGCGGCGTCGAGCAGCCGGGCGCGGTTACGGGCAGCGTCGGCGCGCAGGCAGGGTTCGTCCTCGGCGGACCCGAGCTGGAGCAGTTCGAGGCCGTCGAGGGGTGTCTCGGGTCCGGGGAGGGGCGGCAGGAGGGCGGACATGAACTCAGCGTAAAGCACCGGGAATGAAACTGGACCGCGGTCCGGTTATGGTGCTAGAACAGTGAAGCGGACCCCGGTCCGGTTCCGTTACGACAATGTTCCAGCCTTTTGGGAGTGACCCATGTCTGTCCGCATCCTCGCGCTCGTCGGCAGCCTCCGCGCCGGTTCCACCAACCGTCAGCTCGCCGAGGCGGCCGTCAAGGTCGCTCCCGAGGGCTCCGAGGTCGCCCTGTTCGAAGGCCTTGCCGAGATCCCGTTCTACAACGAGGACCTCGACGTCGAGGGCAGCGTGCCGGCCGCCGCCGCCAAGCTGCGTGAGGCCGCCCAGGCCGCCGACGCCTTCCTGCTCTTCTCCCCCGAGTACAACGGCACCATCCCCGCCGTCCTGAAGAACGCCATCGACTGGCTGTCCCGCCCGTACGGCGCCGGCGCCTTCGCCGGAAAGCCCGCCGCCGTGGTCGGCACCGCGTTCGGCCAGTTCGGCGGCGTGTGGGCGCAGGACGAGGCCCGCAAGGCCGTGGGCATCGCCGGTGCCAACGTGATCGAGGACCTCAAGCTGTCCATCCCCGGCTCCCTGACCCGCTTCGCCGAGACCCACCCGGCGGACGACGCCGAGGTCGCCGCGCAGCTGACCGAGGTCGTGGCCCGCCTGCACGGCCACGCGGGCGAGACCGTCGCCGCCTGATCCCCGTAGCGGACAGCGACATGGCTGAGCAGCGGAGCTGAGCGCACAGGGGCCCGGAGTCCTCTCCGGGCCCCTTCCGGCGCTTCCGTGTGGCGCATCCGTGTGGCGGGGTCCGTGTGGCGGGTCCGCCAAAGACGCGGTCCGGCGGCCGGTCCGCCGCGGACTCAGTCCAGCTCCGCCAGCCGCTCCACCGCCGGGCCGACGAACCGCTCCAGCCATCCGGACGTCTCCCCAAGGCTCGGGGCGATGATCACCGTGTCCACGCCGAGCTTGGAGTAACCGGACACGTCCCGCAGAAGGGCGTCCAGGTCCTCCTCGGTGGCCGCCTCGCCCGTATAGGTGAGCGTCTTGAGGATCGTGCCGTAGTCGCGGTCCTCCGCCTCGCAGTGGCCGCGCAGGACGTCCAGCTTGTGGCGGACCTCCTCGGGCGAGGAGGCGAACAGGTTGCAGGCGTCGCCATAGCGGGCCACCAGCCGCAGCGTCTTGCGCTCGCCCCCGCCGCCGATGAGGATCTCCGGGTGCGGCGTGCTGACCGGCGCCGGGACGCACAGGGTCTCGGCCAGCCGGTAGTGCCGGCCCTCGAAGGGCCCGTTGTCGGCCGGGTCCCACATCTGCCGGCAGATCCGCAGGGTCTCCTCCAGCCGCTCGAACCGCTCGGCGACCGGCGGGAACGGCACACCCAGACCCTCGTGCTCACGGTCGTACCAAGCCGCCCCGACGCCCAGCCAGGCCCGGCCGCCGGACACCACGTCGAGCGTCGTGGCGATCTTGGCGAGCAGGCCGGGATGCCGGTACGTCACTCCGGTCACCAGCGCGCCGAGACGGACCGTGCAGGTGTGCGCCGCGAGGAACGCCAGCGTGGTGTACGCCTCCAGCATGGGCTCCTCGGCGCCGCCGTTGAACTCCATCTGGAAGTAGTGGTCCATCACCGACAGCCGGCTCACCCCGGCCGCCTCGGCGGCGGCCCCGACCGCGGCGAGTTCGGCGCCGAGCGCGGGACCACCCCCGGAGTTGCCGAACTGGTTGATGTGCACACCGACACGCATGTCCTTCTCCGTTCACCGGCCGTCCTCAACAACCGTGACGACGCTAGATGCTGGAGCGCTCTCCAAGTCAAGAAGAGATCCCGCAACGCGCCGCACGCGGGAAGCCGGTCGACCCCTGCGCGACGAACGTCGCTGCCGGGGCGACCGCACCCCGTCCTGTCCCACCGGGCTGACGGGATGCGGACTCTTCGTCGGCGACTCCTGCGGCCGATGCCCCGCATCGGCGTCCAGGTGACCGACATCGCGCGGACGCGGCCACCACGCCGTGGCGGGCCCGGCCTGCGGCGGTATCCGCCGGACGGCGGGCGGATTCCGCCGTCCGGCGGGCCTCCGCCCGGCGCGGGGGAGCCGAGGATGGCGGGACGAGCCGCCGCGTTCGCGCGAAGGAGACACCATGACGACCGTCCCGCCGCCCTTCGACCCCGAACTCGCCGCCGCCCTGGAACTGATCCAGGACAAGATCACGCCCGGCATGAGCATGGAGGAGACATCGAGGCCGTCCGGCAGTCGCCGGGCATCGCGCTGCTGGCCGAGGAGGACCTGACGGCCGGCGGCGCGTTCGAGGTCGAGGACCGGACCGTGCTCCGGCGCCGAGGGCTCCCCGGAGAGCTCGCTGCTGATCTGCCGGCCCACCGCCCCGGCCCCCGACCGGCCTCGCCCGGTGGTCTGGCCTGCTGGGCCGGCCGACCCGCACACCCCGGGGCCGGCTGCGTCTGCACCTCGCGCTGACGTTGCGGAGGCTGCCGCGGGGGTAGGTCCGCGGGCGGCCCCGGAGGGGGCGAGCCGGCGTTCAACCGTTCGGTTGAACGCGGATTACCCCGGACGCCCGGTCTCCGCTCCGTCCGCAGGACGCGCGTCTCGCTCGCGCGGCGGAAGAATCGGCGGTGACCGTGGCGCCCGGTCACCGACACCCCCCCGTTTCCTCCCCCTCAGAGAGGTCCTCAGCATGCCCATCTCCCCCAGCAGGCGGCGTCTCCTCACGACCGGAGCCGGTGCCGCCCTCGGTATCGGCGCGCTCGGTCTCGGCTCCGGCCCCGCGGCTGCCTCGCCCGCCGCGGCCTCTCCGCAGCAGCGGTCCGGCGGTGCCGAGGAGACCAGGTCGCTCGACGAGCTGTACCAGGCGGCGCTGGCGGAAGGCGGCAAGCTCGTCCTCTACGCCGGCGGGGACACCCCGACCCAGCAGGACGGCGCCAGGGCGGCCTTCCTCCGCCGCTTCCCGGACATCGACCTGACGCTGGTCGTCGACTACAGCAAGTACCACGACGTGCGCGTCGACAACCAGTTCGCCACCGGCACGCTGGTACCCGACGTCGTCCAGCTCCAGACGGTCCAGGACTTCGTCCGCTGGAAGGCGCAGGGCCGTCTCCTGTCATACAGGCCCGCCGGGTTCTCCCAGGTCCACGACGGATTCAAGGACCCGCAGGGCGCCTGGGTGGCCATCGGCGTCATCGCCTTCGGCGCCGTGTACGGGACCGACGCCGTCGGTGCGGACGCGCCCCGCACCCCGCTCGACCTGATCGACCCGAAGTGGAAGGGCAGGATCGCCTCCTCCTACCCGCACGACGACGACGCCGTCCTCTACCTGTACGCGCAGTACGTCAAGCGGTACGGCTGGGAGTGGGCGGCGAAGCTGGCCGCGCAGGACGTCCAGTTCGCGCGCGGCAGCCACACGCCCGGCGTGGCCGTCCGCAGCGGGCAGAAGGCCATCGGCATCGGCACCTCGGGGTCGCTGAACTCGCCCCCGTCGTCGACACAGCGGTTCGTCGTCGCCGACGGGCACCCCTTCATGGCGTGGGGACAGCGGGCCGCGATCCTGCGGCAGGCCGCGCACCCCGCCGCCGCCCGCCTCTACCTCAACTGGCAACTGTCCACCGCCCAGCAACAGGCCTCGTTCAACGGCTGGTCGGTGCGCACCGACATCACTCCCGCGGCCGGTCTCAAACCGATCTGGGAGTACCCCGACGCCCACGTCGACGGCTTCCCCCGCTTCATGGCCGACCGGGCCGAGGTCGAGCGCTGGAAGCAGACGTTCGCCCTGTACTTCGGCGAGGTGACCGGCGCCCCCACGCCGGGGACGCTCGGCCTGCACCCGGGCGCGTAGCGGCGAGCCCCGTCCTTCACACCCGCCCTACAGGCGACGGATAGACTCGGCCCCCCTGTTCGAACAGATCATCGTCCAAGGGAATCCGTCGTGCCCGACCGCGCTCCCGCCCGCCCCGCTCCGACGGCCGCCCGCGGGAGCCGTTCGGCGTTGCCGTTCCTCGCCCACCTCACGTTCTTCCTGGTGGTCGGCGCCGGAACGGTCCGGCTGGTGGAGCTGCGGGCTCCGCTGTGCCGGGACATCGTGGCCGTCAGCGCGACGCTGGCGCTGGTGTACGCGAGCGGTCCCGCCGCCTGGGACCGGCTGGGGCGGTTCGGCCGGCATCTGTGGACCGGGGCGCTCGTCCTGTTGTGGGGCGTCCTCGTCGTCCTCGCGCCGCCTTCGCTCACCACCGCCTACGTGTGGTGCGCGGTGCCGCTCGCCTGTGCCGCCCTGCGGGCCCTGGACCGGCGGGCGGCCGGGGTGGCGGTGGGCGCGCTCACCGTCGTACTGGCCGCTCAACTGGTGCGCAGCAGCGGCGGGTTCGACGCCGAGGTGGTGCTGATCCCGGTGGCGGCCGTGTGGGGCACGGTCGCCCTGTACCGCGCTCAGCAGCGGGAAGCCGTGGAACGGCAGCGGCTCGTCGAGGAGTTGCGGGGCACCCGCGACGTCCTGGCGCGGCAGCAGCGGGAGGCCGGGGTGCTGGCCGAGCGGGCCCGGATCGCCCGGGATCTGCACGACACGCTGGCCCAGGAACTCGCGGGCGGCGTGATGCTGTTGCAGGCGGCGGACCGGGACTGGGACGCGCGGCCCGGCGTGGCCCGTACCCGGATCCGGGCGGTCGCCGACGGGCTGCACGCCAACCTGGGCGAGACCCGGCGGATCATCAGCGACCTGACGCCGTCCGCGGTGGACGAGGCCGGTCTGGAGGGCGCGCTGCGACTGCTGTGCGCGCGGGCCCAGGCCGAGGGCGCGGCGGCCAGGGTGCGGTTCCGGCCGGTCGGCGCGGCCGGTTCGGCCCTGGACGGTCCGGCGACCGCGGCACTGTTCCGGGTCGCGCAGAGCAGCCTGGCCAATGTGCGTGAGCACGCCCGCGCGGTGAACGTCCAGGTCACCCTGCGGCGGGAGCCGGACCGGGTGGAGCTGGAAGTGCTGGACGACGGGGCCGGCTTCGATCCCGCGTGCGCCGGCTCCGGGGCCCTGTCCCACGGCTCCCGCGGATTCGGGTTCCCCGCCGCGAAGGCGCGGCTGAGCGAGTGCGGCGGAGACCTGGACGTCGGCAGCGCTCCCGGACGCGGCACCCGGGTGCGCGCCGTGGTGCCCGCCCCGCCGCAGACCGGCCCTGCCGGTTCGCCGGCGGGTTCGCCCGGTTCGGCGAGTGCGCCCGGTTCGGCGAGTGCGGCCGGTTCGGCGAGTGCGGTGGCCGCCCGGTGACCGCCGCGCCGCTGCGCCTGCTGATCGCCGACGACCACGCCGTCGTACGGGCCGGGCTGCGCGCACTGCTGGAGGGGGAGCCGGATCTGACGGTGGCGGGCGAGGCGGGCAGCGCCGAGGAGGCCGTACGGCTCACGGCCGCACTGCTGCCGGACGTGGTGCTGATGGACCTGCGGTTCGGGGCGGGCGGCGCCCCGGGGATGGACGGGGTGGCGGCGGTGCGCCGGCTGGCGGCCGAGGCGCCCGGCATTCCCGTCGTCATGCTGACCAGCTACTCGGGCCGGGCCGACGTCGTGCGCGCGCTGGAGGCGGGGGCCCGCGGATACGTCCTCAAGGCGGGGCCGCCGGAGGAGCTGTTCCGTGCCGTACGGGGTGCGGCGGCCGGCGCGCTGGGGCTCGCCCCGGAGATCGTGGGCGGCCTGGTCGGTCAAGTGCAGGACGCCCAGCGGGAGTTGAGCGGGCGGGAGGTCGAAGTGGTGCGGCTGCTGGCCGAGGGCCTCGGCAACCGGGCGATCGCCGAGGCCCTGTTTCTGAGCGAGGCCACCGTCAAGACGCACCTCGTGCGCGTCTACCGCAAGCTCGGCGCGGACAACCGGGCGGCCGCGGTGTCGGAGGCGGTCCGCAGGGGGCTGCTGGACCTCGCCTGACGAAACCGGCCTGATTCCTGCGGCGGGTGCGGGGCCGTAGCGGTGGAACGCCCCGCACCCGTGCCGGGACTCAGGCCTTGGCCTGCGCGGGCTCGGGCGCCGCGCCGGTCTCCTGCGTGCCGGAGGCGGCCGGGCGGACGCCGGGGATGAAGCACGCGATGGCCGCGGAGACCAGGGCGAGGCCGCCGCCGACGAGGAGCGCGGTGCGAAAACCGTCCTCGGAAGCGAGGCTGACGCCCCCCGAGGTGGTCGTCATCTGGGCCAGGATCACACCGACGACGGCGGCGCCGATCGAGGTGCCGAGCGACCGCATGAGGGTGTTGAAGCCGTTGGCGGCGGCGGTCTCCGACACCGGTACCGAACTCATGATGAGGGCGGGCATCGCCCCGTAGGCGAGGCCGACGCCGCTGTTGATGACGATGCCCACGACCATCAGACCCCAGGCGGAATCCATCAGCGCCATGGACAGGCCGTAGCCGGCGGCGATGACCAGCGCGCCGCAGACCAGGGTGAACTTCGGGCCGCGGGCGTTGGTGAGCTTCCCCCCGAGGGGGGCGACGAACATCATCATGATGCCGCCGGGCGCCATCCACAGGCCGGTCGCCAGCATCGACTGGCCGAGGCCGTAGCCGGTGGCCTCCGGGAACTGGAGCAGCTGGGGCATGACGAGCATGCTCGCGTACATGGCGAAGCCCACGAAGACGGACGCCAGGTTGGTGAGCAGCACCCGCGGGCGGGCGGTGGTGCGCAGGTCGGTCAGCGGGTCGGTGGTGCGGGTCTCCCAGAATCCCCAGGCCACGAAGACGACGACGGCGGTGGCGAACAGGCCGAGCGTGGTGGCCGAACCCCAGCCCCAGTCGGCGCCCTTGGAGACGGCGAGCAGCAGGGAGACCAGGCCGGCGGCGAGGCCGAGCGCGCCGGGCAGGTCGAAGCGCTGGCCCTTGGCTCCGGCGGGCACGTCGGGAATCAGGAACCAGATGAGCAGGGTGACGGCGACGGCCATGCCGGCCGAACCCCAGAACAGCACGCGCCAGTTGGCGTACTGGGCGATCGCCGCGGCGATGGGCAGGCCGAGGCCGCCGCCGATGCCCATGGAGGCGCTGACCAGGGCGATCGAGGAGCTGAGCTTCTCCGCGGGGAGGACGTCGCGGAGCAGGGCGATGCCGAGCGGCAGCATGCCCATGCCCATGCCCTGGAGTCCACGTCCCACGATCATCGTGACGACGTCGGAGGCGAGGGCGCACACCACAGAGCCCACGATCAGCGGCACGGCGCAGGCGAGGAGCATGCGCCGCTTGCCCAGCAGGTCGCCGAGGCGGCCCACGACCGGCACGCAGACCGCCGCGGCCAGCAGGGTGACCGTGATGACCCAGGCCGCGTTCGAGGACGAGGTGTCGAGGATCTGCGGCAGCTCGGCGATGAGCGGGGTGACCAGGGTCTGCATGATCGCGGCAGTGACGCCGGCGAGCGCGAGCGTGGCGACCACGCCGCCCGCGCGGGCCGTGGGCTGGGGGGCGTCCATGGGTGGACTCCTCGGCTTTCTCTAGGGGGTTCGGCCCGTTCGGCCAGGGTTCCGGGAAGAGCACCGGACGACGGAACGAGCACGGTGAGGGAACGAGCACGGAACGAAGGATGTGCATCATACATGTCTTATGTATCAGCCATGTGATGTGGGGCGTGCAGAACGGTGTGCCAGGATGGAGCGGCCGCCGCCGGGACGGGCCCCGGGGCAGCCGCACGAAACAGGAGGCTCGGGCACATGCAGAGGCCGACGCACGAGGTCGAGTACGAGCAGATGCTGCTCAGCCGCCATACGTTCCTCAGCCGGCGCGGGGGCCGCCGCACGGACGCCGTCCTGGAGCGCAGCGCCTACATCCTGCTGAGCCGGATCCGGGTGCAGGGCCCGATGTCCATCGGGGAACTGAGCGATGCCTTCGGCCTGGACGCCTCCACCCTGAACCGGCAGACCGCGGCGGCGGTGCGTGCGGGCCTGCTGAGCCGGATTCCCGATCCGGAGGGCGGAATGGCCCGCAAGTTCCGGCTGACGACGGAGGGCGAGCGGCTGCTCGACGAGGAGCGGCGGGGCATCGTCGAGGTCCTGGACCGGGTGATGGCGGACTGGTCGCAGGACGACATCACCGCGTTCGCGTCCTACCTCAAGCGTTTCAACAACGGCATCGAGGCCATCGGCGGGCGCCCGTGGCCGCGCCCCTCCGCGCAGGACGACGAGACCGGCGGCTGACGCCGGCCGCCGTGGTCAGCGGGGGCTGGTTCCCGCGGCCGGTAGGAGCCCCCGCTCCGGGTGGGCGCGGTAGGCCGCGGTTCGGATCGTGGGCGGCAGCAGGGGCCGTCGGGGTGCTGCTCGGTCAGCCGGGCCAGGACCCGGTCTCTCACGACGCCCCGGCCGTCCTCGGCCGAGGTGACGGTGAGCCGTACCGGCTCGGTGGTGTCGCCGATGCCGTCCGGCCGCCGTACCGAGAGACTCGCGAACGGCTCCTCGGGTCTGCCCGACGCCCGCTGGGCGCACCGCTCCCCCACACAGACCCCTACGACGGCCGCGTCCGCGCCCCCGAAGTCGGCGGGCGGCCACGCACGCCGACGGCCGAGTCCATGTCCGCCTGTGTGCAGGCCACTCCCCGGCCGTTGAGCGAGCACCCCGACAGCGCGCCGGCCAGGCACAGGACGGCGAGCAGCCGGACCCTCACCGCGCACGTCCCGACCGGGCGACACGGAAGCCGACGTCGTCCACGCGGAAGGTGGGATGGCTGCGGCGCCGTACGGAGGCGCGGCAGCTCCAGTGTTCGTCGAACCAGCCGCCGCCGCGCAGCACGCGGTAGCTGCCGTAGACCTCGGTGTCGTAGTGGTCCCAGCACCACTCCCAGACGTTGCCGAGCATGTCGTGCAGGCCCCACGGGTTGGGGAGTCTGCCGCCCACCTCATGGAGGCGTTCCTGCGAGTTGCCGCGGTACCAGGCGATGTCGTCGAGGGCGCCGTAGCGCGGTCCGGTGGTGCCGGCGCGGCAGGCGTGCTCCCACTCGGCCTCGGTCGGCAGCCGGTATCCGTCGGCCGTCGCGTCCCGCCCGGCGCTCCCGCCGTCGGCCGCGAGATCGTAGACGGGGGCCAGGCCCTCGGCGTGGGACAGGGCGTTGCAGAAACGGACCGCGTCCCACCAGGAGACGCTCTCCACGGGCAGCCCTCGCGGGCCGTCCGGCGGCCCGCCGGTGATCCGCGCGTACAGCTCCCGGGTGACCGGGTACACCCCGATGCGGTACGGGGCGAGGTCGACGGTCCAGCTCCGGCCGGTCCGCCGGTCCGCCAACGTGACCCGGCCCGCCGCCACGTCGACCATCCGGTCCCCCGCCTGCACGTCCATGGGCCGATGATCTCACCGGCGGGCGGCGGGCCCCGCCGCGTTCACCAACTTCTGGCCACGGAACGCAGAGCGATCCAGCTGTCGCGTACCCGGGCGTAGTCCATGGTCAGCTGAAGCCGCTGGTCCTCGGGGGCGTCGTCCCCGGTCGCGCGGGTGACGACACGGCCCACGAGGCGTGCCGTCCCGCCGTCGACCACGACGGTCACGGTCTTCTCCTCGATCCCGAGGGGGACGAACGTCGCCGCGCGCAGGTCCGCCAGCCACTCGGCCTTCTGCTGCCGGTCCCCCGTGGTCTGCGTCAGGGTGAACCCGTCGTCGAGCAGGGCGTCGAGCGCGACGGTGTCGCCGTCGGCCATCGCCCGCAGATGGGCCCGGTAGGCGTCGATGACCTCCATGCGGGTGTTGACGTCGGCTGAGGGGTTCATACGGGCTCCTGTCGTCGTGCCCCGTCTCCGCCGCCGGCTCACCCCGGCAGGGTCGCCGTCACCGCGCGGCAGTCGTGGGCGTACCTCGGCGCATGCCTGTCAGTGATCATCATGGCTGCTCGGATCACCCCGTGCTCGCCGCACCGCCGCCGACAGGGCCGCTCGGGTCCGGGTGCCACGCCGGACTCAGGTCCGCCTCGCGGAGTCGTGCTGCCTCGTCGTGCGGGCGGGTCGGCCCTGCCGAGGCCTGCGGTGATCACCGGCGCGGCCGGGCGGTCCGCCCTACGGGGCCTCAACAGTGTGACAGACGGCCATACTTGACGGAGCGGGAGAACGTCCCGTGGTGGTACGGCACGAGGAGGCGGCGATCCGGTGAGCAGCGACAACCCTGGACTGGCGAAGGCCGAGGTACGGCTCAAGTGGGATCCCAGCCCCTGGAACGAGCCACCTCACCACCTCGACATCATCGCCACGACCTACTCGGCGGACGATCCCCACGGACGGCCGGTGTACGTCGTCCACTTCGACAGCCGTTCACCCGACGGCACCATCAACATGAACCGGCACAGCCAGACCGGCCAGGGCCTCGGCTATGTCGAGGAGATGACGCTGGAACTGGATCGCCTGGCGTCCTCCTTCGCACGCGTGGTCGTGGGTGTGGTGATCCACCAGAACACCGGTCCGAAGACCTTCGGCGACCTGACCAACGCCGGGGTGCTGGTCCTTCACGGCTACAAGGAACTGCTCAAGGACGACTTCGCGCAGGTCGCCGGGTCCACCGCCACCACCGTCGCGGAGTTCACCCGGGACACCGCCACGACGTGGACGTACCGCGAGATGGTCCGCGGGTTCGACTGCGACCCCGTGACCTTCACGGCGGAGATGGGCGCGGTGTCGTAGCGGCGGTTCCGCCCGCGGCGTGGCGGCGGCTTCCACAACGCGGCGTGGCGGCGGGCTTCCACAACGCGGCGTGGCGGCGGCTTCCGCAACGCGGCTGCGGCCCGCGGCGCAGGCGGGTGGTGCGCCCGTCTGCTCGCCGCCGCCCGGACCGCTCAGCCGGCCGGCGGGAGGCCGTCACGGCGCGCGAGTGCGGCGGCCAGGAGAGCCACGAGTGTGACGGGGCGTCAGGCAGCCACGCGAGGGGACCGGCGGGCGCACGCAGAACTGCCCGAGTGGCGCACCGCCGAGGCTTCGGCCAGGCGGCTCCGCCGTACGTTTCCTCCGGCTCGTCACGCCGACAGCGGACGGAGAACGCGCAGGCGAGCCGATCGAGGGCGTACGGAACCTACGGGGGCGTCAGGCCTGGGATTCCGTGAGCGCCGGGCCGGGCAGCAGGAGAACGGCGTCCGAGGTCACCGTCTGCCCGCATCCGGTGCACACGAGCCGCTCTCGGACATTGCCACCGCATCCCGCGTGACCGGCGATCCGCGACGGGCCGGCCGGGTCCTCGGCGTGCTCATCGCCCCAGTGCATCAGGGAGAGGAGGGCGGTGAGCAGGTCCTCGGCCTTCCTCGTCGGCCGGTACTCGTAGCGGGCGGGCCGCTCCTGGTAACAGGCCCGCTCCAGCAAACCGTCGTCGACCAGTTTGGAGAGACGGTTGGTCAGCACGTTGCGAGCGATACCCAGGCTGTCCTGGAACTCCTCGAACCGGCGCAGGCCCAGCTGTGCGTCCCGAATGATCAGCAAGGTCCAGCGCTCACCGACGACCTCCAGGGTCCGGGCGATGGAGCACAGCTGATTTTCGTAGGTCCTGCCCAACATGCCGCCAAAGCTAGCACGTTGCACCAAGCAACTGACAACGACGGACGCCGGACGCCGGACGCCG
Source organism: Streptomyces sp. ID05-39B (assembly GCF_033794725.1). Lineage (NCBI taxonomy): Bacteria > Bacillati > Actinomycetota > Actinomycetes > Kitasatosporales > Streptomycetaceae > Streptomyces > Streptomyces sp. ID05-39B. The sequence continues at coordinate 47,576 of NZ_JARGEF010000012.1, forward strand.
GACGCCGGACACGGGCACGGCCGCGGGGCTCACACGTTGAAACCGATCAGTTTACAGCGGGTCACCGTGCACGGGTCGCCCCCCTACACCGGGACAGCACTCTCCTCGGGCTTCTTCTCAGCCGGGATGCGGTACAGCCCCTTGCCGTCGTACCAGTTCGTCACGCCGAACCCGAACAGCACGCCCGCCGCGAGTCCGACGGCCATCATCACCCAGGCACGGGTCAGGCCGGCGTCGGCCTGGGCGTCACAGTAGAGGATCGAGCGGAGCCCGCCGGTGAGCTGCCGCAGCGGCTCGAACTCGGCGAGGAAGCGGTGGAAGCCGGGCAGCGCCTCGGGGGGCGTCGGCGTGTGAGCACCTCGGACGAGCGGCAGGACCCGGTGCCGCCCTTGCGGGGAGTACGGATGGTGTCAGGCGTTCAGGCACCGGGAACTCCGAAACCGATCGGTTTCGGCGCCATCGTAAACCGCTCGGTTTTGCTGATCAGAACGAGGCGGCTCCACGAGGTCCCCGAGCGAGGACGAGCCGGCCACGTCAGGTCACGTCGGACGAGATCAGGTCCGACGTGACCTGATGTGACCCGACCCGGTCAGGCCCAGGCGGTCACCGGCAGGAAGGAGCTGTCCGTCCGGAACAGTTCCGTGCCGTCGCACTGTTCCACGCGGAGCTGGTAGTTGTAGTGGCGCAGGTAGTACCCGGGGTAGTTGTACGACTCGAAGCGTGCCGAGCCGCTCGTGGTGCCGGTCCGGGCGATGAAGGTGGCGTCCTTGGCGAAGGTCGATGTGCCGTCGTTCGGGTCGAAGCGGGCGCGGTAGGAGTAGTGGCGCAGGTAGTTGCCTGACGCGTCACGGAAGGAGTAGCCGTTCGCGTCCGCGAGGCCGGCGACGACCGTGAAGGTGGACGCCTGCTTCTCCGCGGCCGTGCTGGAGGCGGTCACCACCGGGAGGTTGAGCAGCGAGGACTGCGTCTGCCAGTGCCGGGTGGTGTAGTTGACGGAACGGAAGGAGCGGGTGACGTTCCTGGGGAGGCTCACTCCGCCGGTCACCGTCTCCTTGACGACGGTGAAGTGGCGGGCCGTGCCGGAGACGGCCGGGAGACCCTTGGCCGCGCTCCAGGTGGTGAAGGTGTCGTAGCTGTCGCTGTAGTAGTAGGTGCCGTCGCCGTAGCCGTCGAAGAAGATGCGCCAGCCGCCGTTGTCGAGCTGGACGAGGGCCGGGCCCTCCCGGTAGCTGCCCCAGCCCGCCCAGTTGCCGGTGCGGGAGATGGTGTAGGGGCCGGCGAGGCTGGTGGCGGTGGCGTACTCGATGTACTTGGTCGTCTCGTTCTTGGTGAAGGCGTGGTAGGTCGAGCCGAGCTTCACGACGAAGGTGTCGATGTGGTTCTTGCCGATGCCGGCCAGGGCGACCGGTGAAGTCCAGGCGGTGAGGCCCGAGTTGGTGGCCCTCAGCAGGTAAGGGGTGAAGATCCACTCGTCGTCCGTGGTGGAGCAGGACACGATGACGTTCACGCTGCCGTCGTTGTCGACGAAGAACTCCGGCGCCCAGGCGCGCGAAAGGTTCGCGATGGGCACCGTGTAGTCGTACAGGAACGACCAGTTGAGCCGGTCGGTGCTGCGGGCGAAGCCGATGGTGGTGCTGGGGTCCTGCCAGGTGTGGGTGGTGTACGTCAGGTAGTAGTAGCCGTTGGTGTGCTTGATGACGCTCGCGTCGCGGATGCGGTTGGCGGGCGGGGTGTAGGCGGCGGACTTCGCGAGGCGGAAGTCGGTGGCGTCGTCCGACTGGTAGACGTTCACCGTGCCGTCGTTGCTGTCCAGGAACGGCACGATGGTGTAGCGGGTGGCCGAGCCGCTGGGCGGAGCGGCGGCGAGCGCGGTGCCGAGCAGGCCGGGCATCTCCCCGAGCACCAGCGCGGACGCGGGCAGGGCGGCCATGGCTCGCAGCAGGCTGCGGCGGGACGGGGTGGGGCGACGTGTGGTCATGTGCGGCTCTCTCCCTATCAACGTTCGACTTACCGAACGAGGTTCGGAAAGCCGATCAGAAGGTAGGGGCGGCTCCAGGGCACGTCAATGCTTTGCGCAGGAACGGCCGCGCCCTGTGCGACGCCTGCGTCGGACACGGAAACCCGCGGCCTGCCGGAGTGCGTCCCGCCGCCGGGCCCCAGAGGTTACCGTTCGGTAGACGACGTGCTCCCGGAGGTGCTCCGCAATGCCGCTCGACCGTTCAGAAGGCCTCATCGACACCGCCCGCGCGCTGGCCGCAGGGGAGGTCACCTCCCGCGCGCTGGTCGAGCGGGCCCTGGCGCGGATCGAGGCGACCCAGGACACCCTCAACGCCTTCCGCATCGTCCGCACCGAGGCCGCCCTCGCCGAAGCGGACGCCGCGGACCGGGAGTTGGCCGCCGGGGTGCGCAGGCCCCTGCTGGGGGTGCCGGTCGCGGTGAAGGACGACATGGACGTGGCGGGCGAGCCGACCGCCTTCGGCTGCGCCGGCACCCACCCGGCGGTCGCCGAGGACGGGGAGGCGGTACGGCGGCTGCGCGCGGCGGGCGCCGTGATCGTCGGCAAGACCAACACCTGCGAACTGGGACAGTGGCCGTTCACCGAAGGCCCGGCCTTCGGCGCCACCCGCAATCCCTGGCACACCGGGCACACCCCGGGCGGCTCGTCCGGCGGCTCGGCGGCCGCGGTGGCCGCGGGCCTGGTACCGGCCGCGCTCGGCTCGGACGGCGCCGGCTCGGTCCGCATCCCGGCGTCCTGGACCCACCTCGTCGGCGTCAAACCGCAGCGCGGACGCGTCTCGACCTGGCCGCGCGGCGAGTCCTTCCAGGGCATCACCGTCAACGGCACCCTCGCCAGGACCGTGGCCGACGCGGCCCTTCTCCTCGACGCGGCGAGCGGCAACCATCCGCGCGACCCGCACTGTCCGCCCGCCGTCGACGCCCTCGCCGCGGTCGGCCGCGACCCCGGCCGGCTGCGGATCGCACTCGCGCTGAAGCCGCCGTTCACCGCCGTGCCCGCCCGGCTGCTCCCCGAGGTCCGCGACCGGGTCGTCGGCCTGGCTGGGACACTGGCCGACCTCGGACACACCGTCGAGGAGGCCGACCCGCCCTACGGGCAGATCGGGCTGACCTTCGTGCCACGGGCGACCGCCGGCATCGCCGAATGGGTCGCCGACGCGCCGTTCCCCGCGCTGCTCGACCGGCGCACCCGGGACGCCGCCCGGCTGGGCCGGCTCCTCGGCGGCGCCCCGCTGCGCGCGGCCCGCCGTGCGGAGACGGTCCTGCACCGCCGTATCGGCCGCTTCTTCGAGACGTACGACGTGGTGCTCTCGCCGACGACGGCCGCTCCCCCGCCCCGCATCGGCGCGCTGCTGGAGCTGAGCGGGTTCGCCACCGACCGCGCCATGATCGCCGCGTGCCCCTACGCGTGGCCCTGGAACGTCCTCGGCTGGCCCGGCATCAGCGTGCCCGCGGGTGTCACGTCCGCCGGACTGCCGGTCGGGGCGCAACTCCTGGGCCCCGCCAACAGCGAGCCGCTGCTCCTGTCGCTCGCCGCCCAGTTGGAGGCCGAGCTGCGCTGGCACGAACGGTGGCCCGAGCCGCTCATGACGGATTTCCCGGCGGTGTGAACCGGCGGAGGCCGAGCACGAGGCGGATCTCGCCCGACGGCACGGCATGCATGGCATGGCATGGTGGCCAACGGATGTGGTCAGTGGGCGGTTTCGCCGGCCGGCTCGTCACGGGCATGGTCCGAATCCCCTGCGGACCGTGCCCGTTAGGGCCCGTCGAGTGAAACCCCCTGCACTGCGGTCGGCGGTCGTGACGGACCGCGGTCGCCGGGGTGTCCTGGGCAGCCTCTAGGGTGCCCTCGTGACCGCGTCTACCGAAGAGAACGTTCCGGGCCGCTTCGGCCCCTCCGCCACCATCGAGGCCGAGCCCCGCGAGGTCGGGCGGGTGCGCACCGAGTACTCGCCCGCCCACGACGGCGACCCTGACCCCGGCGAGATCGTCTGGACCTGGGTGCCCTTCGAGGAGAACGACGGGCGGGGCAAGGACCGCCCGGTACTGGTCGTCGCCCGCGAGGCGGCCGGGACCTTCCTGGCCGTGCAGCTGTCCAGCAAGCGGCACGACGGGGACCGCGAGTGGGTACCGATCGGCAGCGGGCCCTGGGACCGATCGGGGCGGGACTCCTGGGTGGACATCGACCGTGTACTGCGGCTGCACGAGTCGGGGATGCGCCGGGAGGCCTGCGCGCTGGACCGGATGCGGTTCAACCTGGTGGTGCACCGGCTGCGGGAGCGGTACGGCTGGAGCTGAGAAACGGACGGGCTGGGCAGGACCGCGGATCACGGCCGCGGATCACCACCGTGGCCGAGCGGCGGCCGGGTCAGACCCGGTTCTGGTGCCGCGGCTGTGGAAACGCCTGGGCAAACGCTTCCCGGACCGTGCTGCCCGGCGTCCGGTCCAGCACCCCGAAGACCACGTGCGCGAACGTCCGCTCGAAGCGGCCACCGGGTCCCAGCAGCGTCCGGAAGGCGCCCGCCACCTGGGCGGGATCGTTGCGGAACACGCCGCAGCCCCAGGCGCCGAGGACCAGCCGCCGGTAACCGTGCGCCGCGGCCGTCTCCAGCACGCGTTCGGCGCGTACGGCCAGGGCGCGCGGCAGCTCCGACGCCCGCTGCGGCGCCGTACGCAGCACCACTTGGGCGTTCGGCGCGGCGGCCGTCAGGAAGCCGGCGGTGTACGGCTCGGACAGGAACCGGCCCCGGTCGTCGCGGAAGACCGGAACGCCAGGTGAATGGATGACGCGGTCCGTGTAGAACGGGTCCCGGTGAGCCCGGTGGTGGCCGTAGAACTCGGGGGCACGCAGCAGACACGTGTACAGGGCCGAGCCGCGGCACAGGGCTTCCTCCTGGGCCTGGGCACCGTTGAGGTAACCGCCGCCGGGGTTGCGGGCGGAGGCGAAATTGAGGACGGCCACCGGTGCGTCCGCAAGTCTGCGGGCGGCCTCCAGGCTGCTCTCGCCGGTGACCTCGATCCGCGGTTCGGCCGGCGGGAGGTCCGGAATCGCTTGCCAGGAGGTTTCCGAAACAGGTTCGCGAGCGGTTTCCGAAACGGGTCGCCGCACGATTCCCGTAACCGCTTCCCGTGCCGATTCCGGGACCGGCACCGGGCCTGGCCCCACCATGCGGGTCCCCTCCCGGGCGGCCTCGACCGCCGCGGCAAGCGGTATCTCACGCCCGTCCGGCGTCCGGTACGCGCCCGCCGCCACGGCCTCTTCCGTCTCCCGCGCGATACCGCGCAGCCGCGCGCTCATGGCGCCACCCCCGTGGACGCCACAGCCACCTGCCGCACGGTGCGCCGCGCGGCGCACCGCATCCCGGTCATCCTCCGGCCCGTCTCCCCCGTCGTGCTCATGCACGCATCGTGAGCGATGCTGGACAGGCGGTGCAACCGGGTTTCTACGATCCGGGAACACCGGCGGGCCTCACCAAGAACGCGCAGGAAACGGTAGGGAAGCGGTGAGGAAGCGGCGCTTCTCCGGTCCCGGACGCACCGTTGGGCACTCTTGTGCGATTCGGCGCGAGGGTCTTGGGTGGATGAGCGAACCGCGCCGGCGCCACCGAAGCCGGACCGGTGGCATGGTGGAATCTCAGGAGGATCCCGACATGTCCGACACATCGAGCAGTGCTTCGGGGAGCGACTGTACGGAGACCCGTACAGCCCTCACCGAGGCGGAGGTGGAGGCCCTGGTCAAGGGCATCTGCTTCAAGACCGGGCCGCCCCGCACCGTCGGGGTCGAAGTGGAATGGATCGTCCACGAGCTGCGCGGACCGCGGCTCCCCGTCACACCCGAACGACTCGCGGCGGCCTACGAGGCCCTGCGGACGGTGCCGCTGTCCTCGGCGCTCACCGTCGAACCCGGTGGCCAGCTGGAGCTCAGCTCGCCGCCCGCCGCCTCCCTCATGGAGTGCGTGAACACCGTCTCCGCCGACCTGGACGCCGTCCGCGCGGTCCTGCGCGAGGCGGGACTTGTCCTCGCCGGACTCGGCACCGAGCCCTGGCACCAGCCCCGGCGGTTCCTGCACGAGCCGCGCTACGACGCCATGGAGGCGTATCTCGACCGCACCGGCCCGGCCGGGCGGGCCATGATGTGCACCTCGGCCTCCGTGCAGGTCTGCCTGGACGCGGGGCACGAGGAGCCCGGCCCGCTGGGGCACGGGCGCCGCTGGTGGCTGGCGCACACGCTCGGCCCGGTCCTGGTCGCCGCCTTCGCCAACTCGCCGCTGCTGGGCAGCGCTCCGACGGGCTGGCGCTCCACCCGCCAGCTGCTGTGGATGGAGATCGGCGCGGGCCGCGCGGGCGCACCCGCCCTGGACCGGGAACCGCGCGCCGCCTGGGCCCGCCATGTCCTGGACGCCCCGGTGATGTGCGTACGCCGGGACGCCGGTCCTTGGGACGTGCCCGAGGATCTGACCTTCCGGGAGTGGACCCGGTCGGGAACGCCCACCCGGGCGGACCTCGACTACCACGTTTCCACTCTGTTCCCGCCGGTCAGGCCGCGTGGCCATCTGGAGCTGCGCATGATCGACGCGCAGCCGGGCGAGGACGGCTGGATCGTGCCGCTCGCCGTGACGACGGCGCTGTTCGACGATCCGGAGGCCGCCGAGAGCGCCTACCGGGCCGTGAAACCGCTTGCGGAAAGGTCCCGGCCACTTCCGGCCCCGCACAATCCGCTCTGGAGCGAGGCCGCACGCGTGGGCCTGGCCGACCCCGAACTGCGCGAAACCGCTGTCGCCTGCTTCACGACGGCCCTGGAGGCGCTGCCCCGCATCGGCGCCACCACCGAGGTGACGGACGCCGTCGCCGCGTACCTGGAGCACTACGTCCGCAGGGGCCGCAGCCCCGCCGACGACCAGCTCGACCGCCTGTGCGGCACCGACGGCCGCACACACGGGAAGGACATCCGCACATGACCGACCTCGCACCCGAGACCCTGGACGCCGAGGCGCTGGACACCGAGGCGCTGCGCGAGCGGGCGCTGAGCACCCTCGTCACCGCCCGCGAGCGCACCACCCTGCTGACGAGCTGCGTCGAGGAGCCCGACCTCACCGCTCAGCACTCCCCGTTGATGTCCCCCCTGGTGTGGGACCTGGCGCACATCGGGAACCAGGAGGAGCTGTGGCTGCTGCGCGCCGTGGCCGGCCGTGACGCCATGCGCCCCGAGATCGACGGCCTGTACGACGCCTTCGAGCACCCTCGCTCCGAGCGGCCCTCGCTGCCGCTGCTGCCGCCCGCCGAGGCCCGCGCCTACGCGGCAGAGGTGCGCGGGCGGGTCCTGGACGTGCTGGAGTCGGCCGACTTCGACGGGACGCGGCTGACGGAGGCCGGTTTCGCCTTCGGGATGGTCGCCCAGCACGAACAGCAGCACGACGAGACGATGCTGATCACCCATCAGCTCCGTACGGGCCCACAGGCTCTGACCGCCCCCGACCCGCGGCCGGCGCCACTGTTCACCGGCCCGTCCGAAGTGCTCGTGCCGGGCGGCCCGTTCACGATGGGCACCTCCGGGGAGCCGTGGGCGCTGGACAACGAGAAGCCCGCTCACCGGCGTGAGGTGGCGGCGTTCCACATCGACACCACGCCGGTGACCAACGGCGCCTATCAGGCGTTCATCGCCGACGGCGGTTATGACGACGCCCGCTGGTGGACGCCGCAGGGCTGGTCCCACATCCGCCGGCACAAGATCGTCGCCCCGCTGTTCTGGCACCGTGACGGCAAGCAGTGGCTGCGCCGCCGCTTCGGCGTCACCGAGGTCGTGCCGCCCGAGGAGCCGGTGCTGCACGTGTGCTGGTACGAGGCCGACGCCTACGCCCGCTGGGCCGGACGGCGACTGCCCACGGAGGCTGAATGGGAGAAGGCGGCCCGCGTCGATCCGGCGACAGGCGGCTCGACGCGCTACCCGTGGGGCGACGCCGACCCCACACCCGAGCACGCCAACCTGGGCCAGCGCCATCTGCGACCGGCGCCCGCCGGCAGCTATCCGGCGGGCGAATCCCCGCTGGGGGTACGGCAGTTGATCGGTGATGTGTGGGAGTGGACGTCGAGCGACTTCCAGCCCTATCCCGGTTTCCGGGCGTTTCCGTACAAGGAGTACTCGGAGGTCTTCTTCGGTCCCGAGCACAAGGTGCTGCGCGGCGGTTCGTTCGCGGTGGACCCGGTGGCCTGCCGGGGCACCTTCCGCAACTGGGACTATCCGATCCGGCGGCAGATCTTCTCCGGCTTCCGCACCGCCCGCACGGGGGCCCTCTGATGTGCCGTCATATCGCGTACATAGGTCCGAAGGAGCCGCTCGGCGCGCTCCTCGTCGAGCCCGCGCACGGCCTGTACCGCCAGTCCTGGGCACCGCGCCGGCAGCGGTACGGCACGGTCAACGCCGATGGTTTCGGCGTGGGTTGGTATGCCGGGGACGACCCGGTGCCGGCCCGCTACCGCCGGGCCGGGCCGATCTGGGCCGACCTGTCCTTCGCCGACCTCGCCCGGGTCGTGCGCAGCTCGGTGGTGCTGGCCGCCGTACGGGACGCGACGCTGGCCGGGGCGGACGCCGAGGCCGCGGCGGCGCCGTTCGCGGCGGGGCCCTGGCTGTTCAGCCACAACGGGGCCGTGCCGGGCTGGCCGGGGTCCCTGGAGCCGCTCGCGCGGTCGCTGCCGGCGGCCGCGGTGCTGTCGATGGAGGCGCGCAACGACTCGGCGTTCGTGTGGGCTCTGGTCCTGGCCCGGCTGCGCGCCGGGGACACGGAGGGCCAGGCGCTCGCCGACACGGTGCAGGAGGTCGCCGCGGCGGCGCCCGGCTCCCGCCTCAACCTGCTGCTGAGCAACGGCGACACGGTGACCGCGACGGCCTGGGGGGACACCCTCTGGTACCTGACGGAGCCCGGCCGCACGGTCGTGGCCTCCGAGCCCTACGACGACGATTCGCGCTGGCAGGAGGTCCCCGACCGCACCCTGCTCGCCGCGACCCGCACCGAGGTGCTGCTCACCCCGCTCAAGGATCCCAGCGCGCAGGCGGCGCCCGCACGACCCGAGGAGACCAGCTCGTGAGCCCTTTCCAGATCACCCGCACCCTCCCCGAGGACGCCACGGACGCCGCCCTGCGCGCCGACGTCCTCGAGGGCCTGACCGCCACCCCGAAGACGCTGCCGCCGAAGTGGTTCTACGACGCGCACGGCAGCGAACTCTTCGAGCGGATCACCGAGTTGCCCGAGTACTACCCGACGCGGGCGGAGCGCGAGATCCTCGTCGACCGGGCCGGTGAGATCGCCGCGGCGACCCGCGCCCGCACCCTCGTCGAGCTGGGCTCCGGTTCCTCGGAGAAGACCCGCCATGTGATCGACGCGCTGACGGACCTGGACACCTATGTGCCCGTCGACGTCAGCGAGAGTGCCCTCACCGGGGCCGGCCGGGCGCTGATCGCCGAGCGGCCGGGCCTGAACGTCCATGCCCTGATCGCCGACTTCACCGCCCCGCTGACGCTCCCGGACACTCCGGGTCCGCGGCTGGTGGCGTTCCTCGGCGGCACGATCGGCAACCTCCTCCCCGAGGAGCGCGCCGCCTTCCTCGGCTCGGTCCGCGCACTGCTCTCGCCCGGCGACGCGCTGCTGCTCGGCACCGACCTCGTCAAGGACGAGGAGGTCCTGGTGCGGGCGTACGACGACGCGGCCGGGGTGACGGCCGCGTTCGACAAGAACGTGCTGGCCGTCGTCAACCGGGAGCTGGGCGCCGACTTCGATGCCGGCGCCTTCGACCATGTCGCGCTCTGGGACGCGCGCAACGAGTGGATCGAGATGCGGCTGCGGTCCCGCACGGCGCAGACGGTGAAGCTGCCCGCGCTGGATCTCGCCGTGGACTTCGCCGCGGGCGAGGAACTGCGTACGGAGGTGTCGGCGAAGTTTCGCGAGGAGGGCGTGCGTGCCGAACTGTCCACGGCCGGACTGGAGTTGTCCCACTGGTGGACGGACCGCAGGGGCCGCTTCGCGCTTTCGCTGAGCACCGTGCGGTAGGGACGCGGCAGGGGCCGGCCGTCAGCCCGCCGAGACCGTCAGCGCCTCCGTGATGCTGCGGGAGGCGCGGCGGGCCTCGGCTGCCGGATCGGCTCCGCCGAGCACCTTGGTCATGTACGTCTTGATCGGGTTGTCCGCCTCCACGGCTGCCCACTCCGGCGTGCTGGGGGTCGCCCGGCCCTGTGCGGCCCCGGCCGCCATGGCCGCGACCCCCTCCTCGCCCGCGACGGCCGACGCCAGTCTCGCCTTGTTCGGCACGTAGTTCATGGTGCGGGCCAGGTCGGTGTTCCACTCGGCGCCGGCCAGCGCGGCGACCACGGCGACGGCCCCCTCGCGCTGTTCGGTGTTGCGGGGGACGACGAGATCGGAGCCTCCGATGAAGACGGCGCCGGGCTTGGCCGCGGCCTTCCCCGGTACGGGGAAGTATCCCAACTTGCCCTCCAGGCCAGGGTTTCGCTGTACGACAGCTCGTGCGAGGCCGGGGACGGCGACGATCTGGGCCACCCTGCCCTCGGCGAACACCCCTGCCTGCGGCGGGTGTTCCTCGTCGGAGTCGGCCGGGCCCGCACCGAGGGCCTGGAGGCGCTGGTAGTACGTCATTGCGCGCAGGGCGGCCGGGGTGTCCAGGCTGCCCTCCCAGCGGCCGCTGTCCTCGGTGGCGAGGTCGCCGCCCTCGTCCCAGATGAATCCGGCGAGGGTGTACCAGTCCTGACCGGCCAGGTAGATGCCCTGGTTCCCGCCCGAGTTCAGCTTCTCCGTGGCGGTCAGCCACTCCTCGCGGGTTCGCGGCGGGGTGGTGATCCCGGCCTGCTCGAAGAGGTCCTTGCGGTAGATCACGACACGGTTGGCCGCATACCAGGGGATGCCGTACTGGTGGAATCGGCGCTGCCCGGGATCGGCGAGGCCGGGGAGCCACTCGTCCTTGTCCCACTTGGCGACGGACTCCAGGGTCAGGTCGAGCAACCGGTTGCCGTCCACGTACTGCGGAACCTGCGTGTTGCCGACCTCGATGACGTCCGGTCCGCCCTCGCCCTCCAGGGCCGTCTGCACCTTCTCGCCGATGCCGGTCCACTCCTGGATGCGGACGTCCAGGTCGAGGTCGGGGTGATCGCGTTCGAAGTCCGCGGTGAAGCGGTCCAGGAAGTCCTGCGAGGCGCTGTCCTTCATCAGCCAGACGGTGACGGTGTGCCGGTCGCTGCCGCCGATTCCGGGCACGGCACCGCAGCCGGTGACGAGGGAGGCGGTCACGCAGAGGAGGGCGAGGAGGCGTCGTCTCACGGGGGTCCTGTTCTGCCTGGTGGACAGGGATGAGGGGCCCGGCGTGGGGGAAACGAGCATGGTTGCCCGAACGGGTGTGCAGGATTTTGGTATGGACCAATGCGAAGGTCAAGGGGGAACCGGCCCGCACCTCCGACGCCTCGCGCTCCGCCGCAGCTTGGGGCACGGTGGAGTGACGCGTGACACACGTGACACCGCCGTCACGGCGAGAGGAGCACCCGCATGTCGAACCACACCTACCGGGTCACGGAGATCGTCGGCACCTCGCCCGACAGCGTGGACCAGGCGATCCGCAACGGCCTCTCCCGCGCCTCGCAGACCCTGCGGCACCTGGACTGGTTCGAGGTGACCCAGGTGCGCGGCCAGATCGAGAACGGCGACGTCGCGCACTGGCAGGTGGGCCTCAAGGTCGGCTTCCGCCTCGACGCGCCGGAGTGACGCTGCGCGGCCCGCCCGGCCACGGCGGAACGGACGCTCCGACCCGCGGACCGCCGGACGCAGTGAACGAGCCCGCGGGCGGCCGCCACTCGGGCCGCCCTCGCCTCGGATACGCCCCGCGCCCCAGGCAGGCCCCCACGACTCCGGCACGCCTCACGCCTCAGGCGGGCCCCACGACTCCGGCACGCTTCACGCCCCAGGCAGGCTTCACGCCTCAGGTACGCCCCTCCCGCTCCTGCGCGACGCGCAGCGCGGCCGAGGGTGTGGCCCAGCGCGCCCGGATCACGGTGAAGCCGGCCGCCTCCGCGTCGTCGCAGACCAGTTCGTCGTCGTCCACCAGGACCCGCACCTCGCGGTCCTTGCCGAGCCGGCGCAGGATCTCCAGCTTGGTGCGGCGCGCGGGCCGGCGGTCGCCGTCGCGCCGCATGTACACCCGCCCTTCGGGCAGTCCGTGCCGGTCGAGCCACTCGCGGGTGTCCCGCCGGCAGCGCTCGGGCCGCCCGGTCAGGTAGACGACCTCGCACTCCCGCGCGCTCTCCACGGCGAGCGCGATCCCCTCCGCGAGCGGCGGATCCTGCGGCGCCGCCGCGAAGAAGGCGTCCCAGTCGCGCGGCTTGCGCTCCAGGAACCGCTGCCGGTGCGCGGTGTCGGCAAGGGTGTTGTCCAGGTCGAACACGGCGAGGGGCCGCCTGCTGCTGTCGGTCACACCACCACCCTAGAGACCGCCCGCGGCCGGGCAACCGCACGCTCCCTCACCTGCTCATGGAACCGTCCTCGGTGCTCGGTCGCCGTACGGGAATCACGGCGCCCGCCACGCGTTGAACACCGTGTGAGCTCTGTGATCGAAGCCGCCCGGTTCTCCGTCCTCGACCGTTCCCGTATCCGCGAGGGCCATCCGGCCGACGTGGCACTGCGGGACACCGTGGCGCTGGCGCGTGAGGTGGAAGCACTCGGTTACGAGCGTTTCTGGCTGGCCGAGCACCATGGAGTGCCCGGGGTGGCCGGCTCGGCGCCGACCGTGCTGGCCGCCGCCGTGGCCGCCGCGACGGGCACGATCCGGGTCGGCACGGGCGGGGTCATGCTGCCCAACCACCGGCCGCTGGTGGTCGCCGAGCAGTTCGGGGTGCTGGAGTCGCTGTTCCCCGGCCGGATCGACATGGGTCTGGGCCGGTCGGTCGGCTTCACCGACGGGGTCCGCAGGGCGCTGGGACGCGACAAGGAGGACGCCGAGGATTTCGGCGCCCAGGTACGGGAGTTGCTCGGCTGGTTCCGCGGCACCTCACCGACGGGCGTGCGCGCCCGCCCCTCCGAGGGGCTGACCGTGCCGCCGTTCGTGCTGGCGATGGGCGAGGGCGCGCGGATCGCGGCCGAGGCGGGGCTGCCGATGGTGATCGGCGATCTGCGCGACCGGGACCGGCTGCGGCGCGGGGTCGACGACTACCGCGCCCGTTTCCGCCCCTCCCCGTGGGCCGCGGAGCCGTACGTCGTCGTCTCGGGCACGGTCGCCGTCGCCGCGACACCCGGTGAGGCCCGTCGGCTGCTGATCCCGGAGGCCTGGTCGATGGCGTACTCCCGTACCCACGGGACGTTCCCTGCGCTGCCCCCGGCCGAGCGGGTCGAGGCGCTTTCGATGACAACACGCGAACGCGGTTACTACGAGTCCGCTCTGGCCGGTCAGATCGCGGGCACCGAGGAACAGGTCGCCGACGCACTGGAGACGGTGCTGAAGGACACGGGTGCCCAGGAGGTCCTCGTCACCACCAGCACCTACGACCGGCCGGCGCTGCTCGACTCCTACCGGCGGCTGGCGGCCGTCGTGCACGGAGGAAGGCCGGGAACCGCGGACCTGAACCGCTGAAGCGGGTCGGGGAGTTCCGACACGGGCGGCGGTCGGGTACCGCCGCCCGTACGCGTCACCGTGCCGCCGGGGCCACCGCGCGGTCGGGTTCGCGTCGCTGTGGGACGGCCGGGGTCACGGGCGGTCGGGCGGGTTGTCGCGGTATCCCTCGGTCTCGATGCCCTCGGTCTCGATCCCCTCGGCCTCGATGCGCTCCTTGCGGACCTGGCCGCGTACGGTCTCCTCCTCGGTGTGCTCGTCCGCGGTCAGCCGGACCCGTTCCACCGGCACCGTCTCGGTCTCCACCACGGGGCGTTCCTCGTGCAGGGTGACCTCGTGCTCGGCCTCGCTGATCTCCGGCCCGGAGAGGGCGGCGTCACGGTTGGCCTCGGTGATGGGCTCGCGCTCGATGCGTGCCTGCTCCTTGCGCACTGGCACGGTCTGCTCGACGTCCTCCGTGACGACGTACTTGTGCAGTCGGGCCCGTCCGGTCTCGCGCCGCTCGACGCCGACGTGCATCCGCTCCTCGGAACGGGTCATCGCGTCGCCGGAGGAGGTCATGGCGTCGCCGCCGGTGCGGCCCGCGCCGTACCCGGTGTCCGCCTCGCCCGGACGCATGCCCGAAGCGATGCCCGATTGCGGGCCCGATTCCATGCCGGGTGCCGTCCCGGCCGCCGTGTCCGGGCGGCCCGTCGCGGGGGCGGCTCCCGCCGCCGTGCCGGCCGCGGCGGCGGTGCCGGCTGCCTGACCACTGCGGTCGCCCCGACCGGCCTGGCCGCCGTCCGGACCGGAGGCGCCGTCCTCGAGGACGCTGTTCCAGTCGATGCCGTAGTAGTCGTACAGGCGGTGCTCCTCGGACTCCGACAGGTGTCCGCCCGAGTCGACGTCCACGTTGGGTGCGCCCTTGATGCGGTCCTTGGGGTAGGGCACCTCTATGTGGTCCTCCACCATCGAGGCGTCGCGGATCGGCACGAAGGACTCGCTCGAACCGAAGAGGCCCGTCTTGACGGTCACCCATTCGGGGCGCCCGGTCATGTCGTCGAAGAAGACGTGCTTGGCTTCGCCGACCTTCTGACCCTCTCCGTCATAAACGGGGTGGTCCAGCATATTTCTGATCTCTTCCCGGGCGATCATGGCATCGCCCTCCCTTCCAGACGGCTTCTGGCCTCCGAGTCACCTCCCCACTGGACAGGAAACGGACAAATGCTCAGTTTTCTCTCGCCGGTTCGTCGCCGCCGCCCGCACTGACGCCGCCCCGTCGGGCGCGGTCCGCGCCTGGGCGGCCCGTACCAGTGACCGGCGGTCGGCATGGGCGCCGGGGCACAGCGCCGGGCGCGGCCGGCCTCGACGAGGCCGGGGCGGATCCCGTCCAGCGGTGTCAGGTCGAACTCGCTCTCGGAGTACAGCCGTCCGGCGACCGCGGCGCGCTCCGGCGGCAGCAGCCGGTAGGTGCCGACGACCTGGCCGGTGTCGGCGTCGCGCACCAGCAGGTGGTCGCAGTAGGCATCGAAGGGGTCGGCGTCGAGGCCGGGCTCGGCGGAGGTGAGCAGGGCGCCCATCTCCCCGGCGAAGACGTCGTGGCGCAGCCGCCGCGCGGCCCGCACGACCGCCTCGTCGCGGGCCAGGGCGACGGTGTAGCGGACGGGGGCCGTGGACCGCATGGGACGAGCGATGGTGGAAACGTCGGTCATGGCTCCTCCCCCGGACACGCACGAGGTGGGGACGGAGCGGTACCCCCTGCTACTTCCGATGCCGGTTGGCGTGTACCTGACCTGCGCCAGGAGTGCGGGTGTGGGGATGCTGAATGCCTGGCGCTCCCCGGTTGCCGCCGAAAGCCAGACGGGGCCGGGGATGAGCACCACTCCCGGCCCCGCCCGTCCGCGCGTTTCGGCGAACGTCTTCTTGCTGCGTGGTCTGCGCTCAGCGCTTGGCCACCTTGCGGGTGGCGCGCAGCCACTCCTTGTTCATCGTGGTGATGGAGAACAGCGGGATGCCCTTGGGGCAGGCGGTGGCGCACTCGCCGGCCAGGGTGCAGCCGCCGAAGCCCTCCTCGTCCATCTGGGCCACCATGTCCAGCACGCGGGTCTCCCGCTCGGGTGCGCCCTGCGGCAGGACGTTCAGGTGGTTGACCTTGGCGGAGGTGAACAGCATCGCCGCGCCGTTGGGGCAGGCGGCCACGCAGGCGCCGCAGCCGATGCACTCGGCGTGCTCGAACGCGAGGTCGGCGTCCGGCTTGGGCACGGCGGTGGCGTGGGCCTCGGGGGCGGCCCCCGTGGGCGCGGTGATGTAACCGCCGGCCTGGATGATCCGGTCGAACGCCGTGCGGTCCACCACCAGGTCCTTGATCACGGGGAAGGCGGACGCCCGCCACGGCTCGACGTCGATCGTGTCGCCGTCCCGGAAGGACCGCATGTGCAGTTGGCAGGTGGTGGTGCGTTCCGGCCCGTGCGCGTCGCCGTTGATGACGAGGGAGCACGCGCCGCAGATGCCCTCGCGGCAGTCGTGGTCGAAGGCGACCGGGTCCTCGCCCTTGAGGATGAGCTCCTCGTTGAGGGTGTCGAGCATCTCCAGGAAGGACATGTCCCGGGAGATCCCGTCCACCTCGTACGTGGACATGGCGCCTTCGGCGTCGGCGTTCTGCTGCCGCCAGACGCGCAGGGTGAGCTTCATGCGTAGCTCCGCTGGGTGGGGTGTACGTACTCGAAGACCAGGTCTTCCTTGTGCAGGACGGGCGCGTCGCCGGTGCCGTGTTCTCCCGGGTGACGACCCCCGGAGCCCCGGAATTCCCAGGCGGCCACGTACGCGAACTCCTCGTCCCGGCGGGCGGCCTCGCCGTCCGGGGTCTGGCTCTCCTCCCGGAAGTGGCCGCCGCAGGACTCGGCGCGGTGCAGTGCGTCGAGGCACATCAGCTCGGCCAGTTCCAGGTAGTCGACGACGCGGTTCGCCTTCTCCAGCGACTGGTTGAACTCCTCGCCGGTGCCCGGGACCTTGATGCGCCGCCAGAACTCCTCGCGGATCTGCGGTATGCGCTCCAGCGCCTTGCGCAGCCCGGAGTCGGTGCGGGCCATGCCGCAGAACTCCCACATCAGTTCGCCGACCTCGCGGTGGAAGGAGTCGGGCGTGCGGTCGCCGTCGACCGCCAGCAGCAGGTTGAGGCGGTCCTGCGTCTCCGCCAACACCTCCTGCACGACGGGGTGTTGGTCGCCGATCTCGCCCTGGTGCGGGTTGCGGGCCAGGTAGTCGTTGATGGTGGCGGGGAGCACGAAGTAGCCGTCGGCCAGCCCCTGCATCAGCGCGGACGCGCCGAGCCGGTTGGCGCCGTGGTCGGAGAAGTTGGCCTCGCCGATCGCGAACAGGCCGGGCACGGTGGTCTGGAGGTCGTAGTCGACCCACAGGCCGCCCATCGTGTAGTGCACGGCCGGGTAGATCCGCATCGGCACCCGGTACGGATCCTCGTCGGTGATCCGCTGGTACATGTCGAAGAGGTTGCCGTACTTGGCCTCGACGGCCTTACGGCCCATCCTCTCGATCGCGTCCGCGAAGTCGAGGTAGACGCCCTGCCCTCCCGGTCCCACGCCCCTTCCCTCGTCGCAGACGTTCTTCGCGGCGCGGGAGGCGATGTCACGGGGGACCAGGTTGCCGAAGGCCGGGTAGACGCGCTCCAGGTAGTAGTCGCGCTCGTCCTCGGGGATCCGGTTCGGCGGCCGGTCGTCGCCCTTGGCCTTCGGTACCCAGATCCGGCCGTCGTTGCGCAGCGACTCGCTCATCAGCGTCAGCTTGGACTGGTGATCGCCGGTGCGCGGGATGCAGGTCGGATGGATCTGTGTGAAACACGGGTTCGCGAAGTAGGCGCCACGCCGGTGCGCCCGCCAGATCGCCGTCGCGTTGGAGTTCATGGCGTTCGTCGACAGGTAGAAAACGTTTCCGTAACCGCCGCTGGCGAGTACGACCGCGTCCGCGAAGTAGGTGTCGATCCGGCCGGTGATCAGGTCCCGCGCCACGATCCCGCGCGCCTTCCCGTCGACGACGATCAGGTCGAGCATCTCCGTACGCGGGTGCATCTCGATGTTCCCGGCGGCGATCTGCCTGCTGAGAGCCTGGTAGGCACCGAGCAGCAGCTGCTGCCCCGTCTGGCCGCGGGCGTAGAAGGTGCGGGACACCTGGACGCCGCCGAAGGAGCGGGTGTCGAGGAGGCCGCCGTACTCCCGGGCGAAGGGAACGCCCTGCGCCACGCACTGGTCGATGATCTCGACGGAGATCTGCGAGAGGCGGTGGACGTTGGACTCCCGCGCCCGGAAGTCGCCGCCCTTGACGGTGTCGTAGAACAGCCGGTGGACGGAGTCGCCGTCGTTGCGGTAGTTCTTCGCCGCGTTGATGCCGCCCTGCGCGGCGATGGAGTGGGCGCGGCGCGGCGAGTCCTGATAGCAGAACTGGACGACGTGATAGCCCTGTTCGGCGAGGGTGGCGCCGGCGGAGCCGCCCGCGAGGCCCGTGCCGACGACGATGACGGTGTGCTTGCGCCGGTTGGCCGGGTTGACCAGCTTCGCCTCGAAGCGGCGCGTGTCCCAGCGCTCGGCGATCGGCCCGGTGGGGGCCTTGGCGTCGGCGACGGGCTCGCCTGTCGTGTAGTCCGCGTAGGAAGTCATGTTCAGCTCACCACTTTGGTCATGACGCCCACGGGTACGGCGATGAAGCCGGCCGTGAGCAGCAACGCGAGGACGTCGGCGACGGTCTTGAGGGCGCGGTCGCGGGTCCGGCTGCCGGCGCCCAGGGTCTGGGCGGCGCTCCAGAAACCGTGCCGGACGTGCAGGCCGACGGCGAGCATCGCGACGATGTAGACGAGGTTGCCGTACCAGGTGGAGAAGGTGTCCACGACGTTCTGGTAGGGCCGGCCCTCCTGGAAGCCTCCGGAGTGCACGGTGCCGGTCGTCAGGTCCAGGATGTGCCAGACGATGAAGAGGCCGAGGATGATCCCGCCCCAGCGCATGGTGCGCGTCGCATAACTGGTCCGCGCCTTCCTGTGGACGTACTTGCCCGGACGGGCCTTGATGCCGCGGCGGCTGAGCTGGTAGGCGGACACGGCGTGCGCGACCACAGCGACGACCAGCACGATGCGGATCAGCCACAGCGTCCACTCGTAGTGCATGAACGGCTCGCCGACCGTGCGCAGCCAGTGCGCGTAGTGGTTGAACTCGCCCGGCCCGAAAAAGATCTTCAGATTGCCGATCATGTGGGCGACCAGGTACAGCAGCATGATCAGACCGCTGACGGCCATCACTGTCTTCTTGCCGACGGAGGAGTCCCACACCGTACGCGCCATGGACGTCCGTCGGTCCGTCCGCGTTGCCAGAGCCATGGAAGGGACGCTAGGGCCGGACGGCCCCATCAGTCCAAGACATGGTCCGGCTCGTTTCCATAGGAAGCACCTATCATGGCGGGATGCAGTTCCAGCAGCTCCAGTACTTCGTGGCGGTCGCCGAGACGCGGCACTTCACCCGGGCCGCCGAGCTGGTGCATGTCGCGCAGCCCTCACTGTCCCAGCAGATCAAGTCGCTGGAGCGGGAGTTGGGGGCCGACCTGTTCCAGCGGGCCCGCGGCAACATCACGCTCACCGACGCCGGCGAGGCACTGCTGCCGCTGGCCCGCCGGATCCTCGCGGACACCGAGACGGCCCGGTACGAGGTGCAGGAGCTGGCGCAGCTGCGCAGCGGGCGGGTCCGGCTGGGCGCGACGCCGAGTCTGTGCACCGGCCTGCTGCCCGACGTACTGCGCGCCTTCCACGACCGCTACCCCGGCATCCGGCTGCTGATCGAGGAGGGCGGCTCGCACGACCTGGTACGGGAGCTGGCCCGCGGCGCGCTCGACCTCGCTCTGGTGGTGCTGCCGCTGCCCACCCCCTCTCCCGCCCTGACCACGGTGGATCTGCTGCGGGAGGACCTGGTGGTGGTGTCCTCGCCGGAGTCGCCCAAACCCGGACACGGCCGGCGGACCGTGCGGATCGCCGACCTGGAGGGCGAACGGCTGGTGATGTTCCGGCACGGCTACGACCTGCGCGAGCTGACGGTCGCCGCGTGCCGCGCCGCCGGGTTCGAGCCCGACTTCGCGGTGGAGGGCGGGGAGATGGACGCGGTGCTGGGGTTCGTGCGGGCGGGGCTCGGTATGGCCGTCGTGCCGCGTATGGTCGCCGCGCGGTCGGGGCGGGGTTTGCGGGTCACTCCGTTGGCCCGGCCGGGACTGCACCGGGTGATCGCACTGGCGCACCGCAGTGATGTGGCTCCGCCTCGGGCGGCTCGGGAGTTGCAGCGGATGCTGCTGGAGCGGTGAGGTGAGGTGAGGTGAGCTGCGCTGCTTGGGCGGGGGCCGGGGGGGGGATGGGGGGGGGGTCGTCGTGGCGGG
>NZ_JARGEF010000130.1:0-21914 GCF_033794725.1 Streptomyces sp. ID05-39B
CGCCCGTGCCGTCCGGCCCGCGGCCCCCCACTCGCCCCGCCTGCGGGCACGCGTGCCGCCCGGGACGGCACGCGTGCCCGCAGGCGGGGCGAGTGGGGGGCCGCGGGCCGGACGGCGGGAAGTCGCCGCAGGCGGGGCGGCGGCAGGTGGTGGCAGGTTGCCGCAGGCCGAGCCGCCGGGGGTCGTCGTGGGCTCAGCGGTGTGTCAGTTCTGGAGTCGGGGGCCGCAGTGGGGCCAGGCTGCCGCGCCTCGGCGGACGTAGAGCTTCTTGGCCCGGAAGGTCTGTTCGGAGGCGGGGGCGTCCTGGGGGCGGCCGGTGCCGCCGAGGCTGTGCCAGGTGTGGGTGTCGAACTGGTAGAGGCCGCCGTAGTTGCCGGAGGGATCCACCGCGTCGGGGCGGCCGCCGGACTCGCAGACCGCGAGGGCCTGCCAGTCGAGGTGGTCGGCGCCGCGTACCGAGGCCGGACGTGGCTTCGTGCCGACCTTGACGACCTGCGCGCGGGGTTCGCGCACGATCTCGGTCCTGACGCGTCTCGGTTTCTGACGGACGCCGTTGACGGTGCGCAGGGCGTACGTGACGCGGAGCAGCCCCGGTTGCCCGGCCCGTTCCACGACCTCCGTGCCCCGCAACAGCGTGGGGTCCTCGGTGCGCCGTACCAGGAAGGGGATCGCCTCCTCCCGCACTTCCCTGGAGCCGGTGATCCGCAGGACGGTGATCGTCTGGCCGTCGCGCGGGAAGCTGCCGGGCGCGACGGGCGTGGTGTCCTGGCCGCGCAGGGTGATCCCGGCCTCCTCGACGGCCTCGCGCACGGTCGCCGCGTTGGTGCGGACGGTGCGGGCACGGCCGTCGGCCATGATCGTCAGGGCGCGTTCGGTACGGACGTCCAGCGCCAGCCCCTCCCGCCCGATGGGCCGCGAGCGCGAGACGGAGAGGTACGCGCCCTCGGCCCGCACGCCGAGTTGCCTGAGCGCCTCCTCCACGGTGTGGGCCGTCGTCCACACCTCACGCGGCGCCCCGTCCAGCATGAGACGGAGGGGGCGGCCGTACCGCACGGCGATCTCGTCGCCGTTGGCGAGGGCCGCGGCGGGGGCGGGCGCCACCATGTCGTGCGCGCCGATCCGCAGGCCCTCCTCCGCGAGCAGTTCGCCCACGTCGTCGGCGAAGGTGTGCAGGGTGCGCGGCTTGCCGTCGACGGTCAGCTCGATCGCCTTGTCCTTGGCGACGAAGGCGGTGGTGCCGCCCGCGAGGAACGCGACGACGAGTGCCTGGGGCAGCAGGGGAAACAGGGGCAGCAGGCGGCGCAGCGGGGAGTCCGAGCGCTCGGACCGGCGCGTCCTGCGCCGGCGTGCGGCGCGGCCCCCCGGCCCGGTGTCACCGGCGTACGCCTGGGGGGAAAGCACCGGCTCAGGCGGCTCCTGCGCTGCCCGCGGCGCCGGTGACTCGTAGGCGGGCCGGTAGGTGTCCTCGTACAGCGCCGCCGTCCCGACCCGTGTGCCCTGCTCCCAGGGGGCCGCGTACACCCCGTACGCGAGGGTCTCGGCGTTGTGGACGTCGACGTACGTGTCGTCGGCGCCGGGCGGGAGGGGCTCGGGGTCCTGTGTGTACTGCGCGTCCCGCAGGTGGTGCACGTTGCTCACGCCGACACGCTCCAGGGGTCCTGGGGTCCGAAAGGGTCCGGATCGGGCCCCCAGAACCTAGCGGAGCGACCGTCACTCTCCAAAGCGACGCGGCTACCCAGAGTTGTGTTCGGGTGCGGTGTCCGCGGGTCAGTAGCCGAAGGCGCGGGCCGTGTTGGCGGCCAGCGCGCCCGCCAGGGTGTCCTCGTCGATGCCGCGTACGGCCGCCATGGCGCGGACCGTGACCGGAACGAGATAGGGGGCGTTGGGCCGTCCGCGGTAGGGCGCCGGGGTGAGGAAGGGGGCGTCGGTCTCGACGAGGACCAGCTCCAGCGGGGCGACGGCGAGGGCGTCGCGCAGGTGCTGGGCGTTCTTGAAGGTGACGTTGCCGGCGAAGGACATGAAGTATCCGGCGCGGGCGCAGATCTCCGCCATCTCGGCGTCGCCGGAGTAGCAGTGGAAGACGGTCCGCTCGGGGGCGCCCTCCTCCTTCAGCACCCGCAGGACGTCCGCGTGGGCGTCGCGGTCGTGGATGACGAGGGCCTTGCCGTGCCGTTTGGCCATCTCGATGTGGGCGCGGAAGGAACGCTCCTGCGCGTCCTTGCCCTCGGGGCCGGTGCGGAAGTGGTCCAGGCCGGTCTCGCCGACGCCCTTGACCTGAGGGAGCGCGGCCAGGCGGTCGATCTCGGCGAGCGCCGTGTCGAGCGCCCCGGCGCCTCCGGCCGCACGCGCCCCCTGGCGGGACCATCCGTCGGGGTCGCCGTGGACGATGCGGGGGGCTTCGTTGGGGTGCAGGGCGACCGCCGCGTGGACGCTGTCGTACGCCGCTGCCGTCTCGGCCGCCCAGCGGGAGCCGGCGACGTCGCAGCCGACCTGGACGACCGTCGTCACGCCGACCGACGCGGCTTTCGCGAGGCCCTCCTCGACGGTGCCCGACTGCATGTCGAGGTGGGTGTGGGAGTCGGCGACCGGTACCCGCAGGGGGGCCGGGAGCGGCGGCGCCGCGTTCTTGTCGGCGTTCGAAGGCATGCCCCGATCCTACGGAAGGCACGCTCCCCCGGTCCGGCCCCCTTCGGCTCAGCCGGCCCGGTGCTGGAAGGGATGCAGGAGGTCGGACAGGTGCCAGTGGTGCTGGTCCGCCGGCCGTTCCGCGGCGGCCACCGGTGCCTGCACCGGTCCGGCCGGGGGCGCGGGCCGGGGCCGGGCGGCGCTGAGCACGGAGGAGACCTGGCCGGCCCGCATGATGCGCACGACGTGGCCGTCGCAGTTCTGGCAGGCGGGGCGGCTCAGCGGGGACGGCACGAGGCGTCCGTCCGCCACGTACTGGACGAACTCGTGCCCCTCCGCATCCGTGTGGTGCTCGATCTCGTACGCCTGTTCCCATGCGTGCCCGCAGCGCATGCAGGCGAAGGAGTACGACTCGTGCACGACCGGTATCGCCACACCGCGCAGGGCGGTCCGCCCCGTGGTCCCGCTGATACCGCTGATCTCGCTCATGCCGGCTCCTCTGGTCCGCTGGACGGAGGGAGGGATCGATCCGTCCCCGTGTCCAGTGGACTGCCGCGCCGGGGCCAACGCACGGCACCTGTCGAGTGTTGGGGCCGATTTGGGCGTTCCTTGCCGAAGCGGGCGCGGAGCGGCCTGTGGGCTTTGCCGTCGGCGGCAGTTCTTTACCGCCCGGTGGGAATGCCCCCGGTGGGAACGCCCCTCACGCGGAGGCGTTCTTCGCCGCGACGACCGCGTCGAAGACCTCCCGCTTGGGCACCCCGGCCTCCGCCGCCACCGCCGCGATCGCCTCCTTGCGCCGCTCGCCGGCCTCCTCGCGCACCCGCACCCGCCGGACCAGTTCGGCCGCGTCGAGTTCGCCGTGGGCTCGCTCGGGCGCCCCCGTGACGACGACGGTGATCTCACCGCGCACCCCCTCGGCCGCCCACTCGGCCAGCTCGCCCAGCGGGCCGCGCCGGACCTCCTCGTACGTCTTGGTCAGCTCGCGGCAGACGGCGGCCCGGCGGTCGGCGCCGAACACCTCGGCCATCGCGGCGAGGGTGTCGTCGAGCCGGTGCGGGGCCTCGAAGTACACGAGGGTGCGGCGCTCCTCGGCGACCTCGCGCAGCCGGGACAGCCGCTCCCCCGCCTTGCGCGGCAGGAAGCCCTCGAAGCAGAAGCGGTCGACGGGCAGGCCGGACAGGGCCAGCGCGGTGAGCACGGCGGACGGGCCCGGTACGGCGGTGACCCGGATGTCCTTCTCCACGGCCGCGGCGACGAGCCGGTAGCCGGGGTCGGAGACGGACGGCATCCCGGCGTCGGTGACGAGGAGGACGCGCGCGCCGGCGAGGAGGTGGCCGACGAGGTCGGGGGTGCGGGCCGACTCGTTGCCCTCGAAGTAGGAGACGACACGCCCCTTGGGCGTCACGCCCAGCGCCTGCGTGAGCCGGCGCAGCCTGCGAGTGTCCTCGGCCGCGATAACGTCGGCGCCGGCCAACTCCTCCGCGAGCCGGGGCGGGGCGTCCGCGATGTCCCCGATGGGAGTGCCTGCAAGGACCAGAGTTCCGGGTGTGACTGTCACGTTTCCATCCTCGCAGGGGGAGAGACACGGGACTCCCACAGCCCCGTTCCCTACGATGGCGCGGTGACCAGTACAGCGTCCTCCATGGACTCCATGGACTCCACGGACCACCGGCAGGACCAGGCACCGCCGGACCGGCGGCCGGGGTGGCCGTCGCGGCTGCGCCGGTTCGGCTATGCGGCGGAGCCGGGCGGCGACGTCCGTGAGCGGCTGGTGCCGCCGTTCGCCGAGCCGAGCCCGCGGCTCTGGCAGGCGCTCGGTGTGCCGCCAGGGCTCGCGGACCGGATCACCCGCTGGTCGGGCTGGCTGGGTCCGCTGCTGGTCACGCTGGTGGCGGGCGTGCTGCGGTTCTGGAACCTGGGCAGCCCGAAGAAGGTGATATTCGACGAGACGTACTACGCCAAGGACGCGTGGGCGCTGGTCCACCGCGGCTTCGAGGTCAACTGGGACAAGAACGCCAACGACCTCGTCCTCAACAGCGGCGGCCATGTCACGATCCCGACGGACGCGGCGTACGTGGTGCATCCGCCGGTCGGCAAGTACGTCATCGGGCTGGGCGAACTGATCTTCGGGTTCGATCCGTTCGGCTGGCGGTTCATGACGGCGCTGCTCGGGACCCTGTCGGTCTTCCTGCTGTGCCGGATCGGCCGCCGTCTCTTCCGCTCGACGTTCCTCGGCTGTCTGGCGGGTGCGCTGATGGCGGTCGACGGGCTGCACTTCGTGATGAGCCGCACCGCGCTGCTCGACGGGGTGCTGATGTTCTTCGTGCTGGCGACGTTCGGCTGTCTGGTCGTCGACCGGGACAGGGCGCGGGCGAGGCTGGCCGCCGCGCTGCCGCCGGACGCGGACGGCCGGTACCGCCCGGACGCGCACATCGCCGAGACGACGCGGCTCGGCCTGCGCCCGTGGCGCTGGGCGGCGGGCGTCATGCTGGGGCTGGCGATCGGCACGAAGTGGAACGGCCTGTACATCATGGTCGCGTTCTGCCTGATGACGGTGTTGTGGGACGTCGCCGCACGCCGGGTGGCCGGTGCGCGGCACCCGTACCGGGTGGTGCTGAAGCGGGACACCGGCTGGGCGTTCCTGGCCACCGTGCCGGTCGCGCTGGTGACCTACGTCGTGTCGTGGACGGGCTGGATCCTCTCCTCGGACAGCGGCTCGGGCGGCTACTACCGCAACTGGGCGGCCACCGACGGCAAGGGCGGCAGCTGGACGTGGCTGTTCCCGGACTGGCTGCGCAGCCTGTGGCACTACGAGCACGAGGTGTACGAGTTCCACACCCACCTCACCTCGCCGCACACCTACCAGTCGAACCCGTGGAGCTGGCTGGTCCTGGGCCGTCCGGTGTCGTACTTCTACGAGTCCCCGGCGCCCGGCACGGACGGCTGTCCGGTGGACGCGGGCGAGAAGTGCGCGCGGGAGGTGCTGGCGATCGGCACGCCGCTGCTGTGGTGGGCGGCCTGCTTCGCGGTGCTGTTCGTGCTGTGGCGCTGGTTCTTCCGCCGTGACTGGCGGGCGGGCGCGATCGTGTGCGGCATCGCGGCCGGGTATCTGCCGTGGTTCCTGTACCAGGAGCGCACGATCTTCATCTTCTACGCCGTCGTCTTCCTGCCGTTCCTGTGTCTGGCGGTGGCGATGATGATCGGGGCGCTGGTCGGCCGGCCGGGGTCGAACGACACCCGGCGGGTGGTGGGCGCGACGGGCGCGGGCGTCCTGGTGCTTCTGATCGCGTGGAACTTCATCTATTTCTGGCCCTTGTACACGGGGACGGCCATCCCGATCGACGACTGGCGTTCACGTATGTGGCTGGACACCTGGGTCTAACGATTCAAACAACTCTCGCCCCGCCCGCCCCGATTCCGCTTAGTGTGAGCCTGAGGGGAGCTTTCTGAACGCGTTCAGAAAGCCCTGGTAGGCCAACGGGGAGGGGTGGCAATGCACAAGGGGGCCAAGGCGGCGATCGTCGGAACGGTCTTCACCGTCATGGTGGGCGGGGCCGGGTACGGCGCCTTCAACATCGTCAACGCACTGAACGGGGACGGCGGCAGCGCACCGCAGACGAAAGCGGAGCCCGTGCGGACCGGGCCGCCGAGCAGCGGCGAGGTGAAGGACGCCAGCACCGCGTTCTTCGCGGCCTGGGAGCAGGGGCAGGCGGCGAGAGCGGCGGCGCTCACCAACAACGCCGGCAAGGCGGAGCCACTCCTCACCTCGTACGGCCAAGCCGCGCACATCACCGGTGTGAAGATCACGCCGGGTCCGCCGACCGGGGCCACCGTGCCGTTCACGGTGAAGGCGACGGTGTCGTACGAGGGGAAGTCCGAGCCGCTCGCCTACAGCAGCAAGCTGACCGTCGTGCGCGGGGTGACCACCGGCAGGGCGCTGGTCGACTGGCAGCCGACGGTCGTGCACCCCGAACTGAAGAACATGGACGACACGCTGGTCACCGGCGAGTCGGCGGCGCCGCCGATCGAGGCCGTGGACCGCGACGGCAAGGTCCTGACCCAGGAGAAGTACCCCTCGCTGGGGCCGATACTGAACGAACTGCGCGCCAAGTACGGCGACAAGGCGGGCGGCACGGCCGGCGTCGAGCTGGCGATCCACCACGCCGTCCCCGAGTCCGCCGACACCCCGCTGCTGACCCTGGCGAAGGGCAAGGCGGGCCGGGTGCCCACCACGCTCCGGGCGAGCGCGCAGGCCGCCGCCGAGAAGGCGGTACTGAGGTATGCCGAGTCGTCGGTGGTGGCCGTCCAGCCGAGCAGCGGTGAGGTGCTGGCGATCGCCAACAACCGCAACGACGGCTGGAACGCCGCCTTCCTGGGGCGGGTGGCGCCCGGCTCCACCATGAAGATCGTCAGCGCGGCCACGCTCATCGACAACGACATCACCACCGCGACCGGCCCGGCGCCCTGTCCGGCGGACGCGACCTGGCAGAGCCAGACCTTCCGCAACATCAAGAACATGAAGCCGAACGAGAACGCGACCCTCGCCGAGAGCTTCGCCCGCTCCTGCAACACGGCGTTCGTGAAGTACGCCGACGAGGTGAAGGTCGACTCGCTGACCAACGAGGCCAGGGACGGCTTCGGGATCGGCCTCGACTGGCAGACCGGCATCCCGTCCTTCGACGGCTCCGTCCCGGCCTCCGGCGGCCCCGACACCGCGGCCGCCCTGATCGGCCAGGGCCAGGTGCAGATGAACCCGCTGAACATGGCCTCGGTGACGGCCACCGCGATGACGGGCGCCTTCCGGCAGCCGGTGATCGTGCCGCGGAGCCTCGACGGCCGGGAACTCGCCCACGCGCGCGGGCTGCCCGCGAGCACGGTGGAGCAGCTCCGCGTCATGATGAACCGCACCGCGACCAGCGGCACCGCCGCGGAGGTGATGTCGGGGCTGAACGGCCGGATCGGCGCGAAGACCGGCTCGGCCGAGGTCGACGGGAACGCCGGCTCCGACAGCTGGTTCACCGGTTACCGGGGCGATGTCGCCGCCGCGGCCATGGTCCAGGACGGCGGTCACGGCGTCGACGCGGCGGGCCCGATCGTCGCGGCCGTACTGCGATCGGGCGCCTGACGCCACTCGTTGGGCGTGGCTGACGTCACAGGTGACGTCACCCCCACGGGCGGGGACTCTAGGCTGGGCGCCGTCGTCGGTGCCGGTGAGGGTGGCTCGCACCGCGGTGACTGTGGTGACAGCGGTGACAGTGGGGCGATGCGGCCCCCCGTAGAACACGGAGGATCGCGGGCTGTGGGCAAGAGAAGGCGCGTCGCCGAGCGACGGAACAGCAAGCGGCCGGCCATGGTCGGCGGCATGATCGCCGTCGTCGTCGGCGGCGCCGGCATCGGTGTCTACGCGCTGTACGGCGGTGGCGCCGCGGCCGACGACACCTCGGCCGCCGCGGCGAAGAAGCCGGCGGTCAGGACCGGCCCCCTGTCGGCGGCCGAGGTCACCACCGCGGCCCGGTCCTTCCTGACGGCCTGGCAGCAGGGCAAGGTCACCCAGGCCGCCGCCGTCACCGACGACCCGGCGGCGGCCACGGCCCTGCTCACCGGCTACACCAAGGAAGCCCGCATCACCGGCGCCACCCTCACGGCCGCTGCCCCCGCGGGCGACAAGGTCCCCTTCGCCGTGAAGGGGACGGTCACCTTCGAAAAGACCAGCAAGCCGGTGACGTACGACAGCGCGCTGACCGTGGTGCGGCGGGCCGAGGACGGCAAGCCGCTGGTCGACTGGCACGCCTCGGTCGTACATCCCGATCTGACCGACGGCGACAGGCTGGTGACCGGCGAGGCCGGCGATCCGCCGGTCAAGGCGCTCGACCGCGACGGCGGTGAGCTGACCGCGAAGACGTACCCGTCGCTGGGCACGGTCCTGGACGGGCTGCGCGAGAAGTACGGCAAGAAGGCCGGCGGGACGGCGGGGGTCGAACTGCGGGTGGAGCGCGGCAAGGCGTCGAAGGCGAAGAAGTCCTCCGACAAGACGCTGCTGGAGCTGAGCAAGGGCACGCCGGGCACGGTGAAGACGACCTTGAGCCCGTCCCTCCAGGCCGCCGCCGAGAAGCAGGTCGCGAGCCGCGCGCGGGCGTCGGTCGTGGTGACCCGCGCCTCCACGGGCGAGATCCTCGCGGTCGCCAACAGCAACCCCAACTTCAACACCGCGTTCCAGGGCTCGCTGGCGCCCGGCTCCACGATGAAGGTCATCACCTCCTCGCTGCTCATCGAGAAGGACCTGGCGTCGGCGGACAAGACCCATCCGTGCCCGAAGTTCTTCAGTTACGGCGGCTGGAAGTTCCAGAACGACGACAAGTTCGAGATCAAGGGCGGCACCTTCAAGGCGAGCTTCGCGCGCTCCTGCAACACGGCCTTCATCAGCCAGGCGGGCAAGCTCGACGACGACAGCCTGACCAAGCAGGCCCAGCAGGTCTTCGGCCTGTCGCTGAACAACTGGGCGATCGGCGTGCCGACCTTCGACGGCGCGGTGCCGGTGCAGTCGGCGGCCCAGAAGGCGGCGGAGCTGATCGGCCAGGGCGGGGTGCGGATGAACCCGCTGAACATGGCGTCGGTCGCGGCGACGGTCAGGTCGGGCAGCTTCCACCAGCCGTATCTGGTCGCCCCCTCGGTCGACGACCGCACCCTGGCGAAGGCCGCGCGCACGATGTCCGCGCAGACGGTGTCGCAGTTGCGGGAGCTGATGAACTACACGGCCGCCTACGGCACGGCCGCCGAGGCGATGGCCGGGCTCGGCCCGGAGTACGGCGCCAAGACGGGCTCCGCCGAGGTCGACGGACAGAAGGAGGCCAACGGCTGGTTCACCGCCTACCGCGGTGACCTGGCGGCGGCCGGCGTGGTCCAGCAGGGCGGCCACGGGAGCGAGTCGGCGGGACCGATCGTGGCGGCGCTGCTGAAGGCGGGCGGCTGACCCATCGGCTGCCGACGGGTCGGTCGCTGACGGGTCGGTCGCGGACGCGCGGGTGCGGACGGGTCGGTCGCGGACGCCCGGGTGCGGACGGGTCGGTCGCGGACGCCCGGGTGCGGACGCTCAGCTGCTGACACCCAGGTGCCGACGGATCAGGTACAGACGCGCGGGTGCCGATAGCTCAGACGCCAACAGCCCAGGCGTCGACGGCCCAGTCGCCGACGCCCGGTTGCCGATGGCTCAGTTGCTGACCGGCTGCGCCGTGGCCGTGTAGGTGCGGCGCAGGAAGCGAAGCAGCGTCTTGGACTCGAACTGCACCACGGAGACGCCCTGCGCGGAGTGGAACTCGACGATGGCCTGGACCCGTCCGCAGGGCCACACCCGGACCTCTCCGCTGCCGGCCGGGGCGCGCAGTCCCTGTTCGAGGAGGGCGCGGGCGATGGTCCACTCATGGGTGCCGGGGAGTCCGACGCGGACGGCGCGCGGGTCGTCGTCGGGGTCGTAGCGCAGGACGACGGGAACGGCGCTCTGTTCCTCCTCCACCAGATCCGCGTCCGTGACGATGTGGGCTCGCGCGTACTGCTCGACTACAGACATCGGCCGCCCTCTCACGCTGCGTGACCTGTGTGGAAGCTGTGCGTCCGCTCCCCTTCCAATGTCGCATATTTCGCGGCCCCCGCCCCCTGGAGCGGCCGTATCTCACTTGTGCGATACACGCACCTCCCCACCGGGTCACAGGGGGAGCCGTACGAAGACGGACTCGCTCTTGCAACCCATTCGCATTAAGCCACTATCATCGAACGGTGCACGTACCCGACGGATTCATCAACGCCCCGACCTCCGCCGTGACCGGAGTCGTCGCCGCGGGCGCCATCGCCGTGAGCCTGCGCGGCGCACGCCGCGAACTCGACGAGCGCACCGCGCCGCTGGCCGGCCTGGTGGCCGCGTTCATCTTCGCCGTACAGATGCTCAACTTCCCCGTCGCGGCCGGAACAAGCGGGCATCTTCTCGGCGGTGCGCTGGCCGCGATACTCGTGGGCCCCTTCACGGGAGTCCTGTGCGTGTCCGTGGTCCTGCTGATGCAGGGCATCCTCTTCGCCGACGGCGGGCTGACCGCGCTCGGCGTGAACATCACCAACATGGCGGTCGTGACGACGGTGGTGGCCTACGCCGTCTTCCGCGGCCTGCTCAAGGTGCTGCCACGCACGCCCCGTTCCGTCACTGCCGCCTCCTTCGTCGCCGCGCTGCTGTCCGTGCCGGCGGCGGCCCTCGCCTTCACGCTGATGTACGCGGTCGGCGGCACCACCGACGTGGCGATCGGCAAGGTGGCCACCGCCATGGTCGGCGTGCACGTCCTGATCGGCATCGGCGAGGCCACGATCACCGCGCTGACGGTCGGCGCCGTGATCGCCGTACGGCCGGATCTCGTGTACGGGGCGCGCGGGTTGCAGCAGAAGCTCCGGCTGCGGGTGAACGGGGAGCTCGTGGACGTGCCCGCCGCCGAGGAGGCTCGAACAGCGCCCGTCGCGGCGCGCACCTCCCGGCGCACGCTGTGGGTGACCGGTCTGGTCACCTCCCTCGTCCTGGCAGGCTTCGTCAGTTTCTACGCCTCGTCGAGTCCGGACGGCCTGGAGAAGGTCGCCGCGGACAAGGGCATCGACAAGAAGGCCGAGGAGCATGCCGTCTCGGACTCCCCGCTCGCCGACTACGGCGTCAAGGACGTCACCGACGCCCGGCTGTCCGGCGGCCTCGCGGGCGTCATCGGGGTCGGCGTGACCGTCGTCGCGGGCAGCACCGTGTTCTGGGCCGTACGCCGGCGCCAGAACACCGACGCGTCCCCGACAACCGTGGAGAACGTCTGACGTGGGCGCTGGGCACGCGCACCGGCTCTACCGGCACGGACACTCGCCCGTGCACGCCCTGCCGCCGCACACCAAGCTCGCCGCCGCCTTCGCCTTCGTCGTGGTCGTCGTCTCGACCCCGCGGGAGGCGATGTGGGCGTTCGGCGTGTACGCCGCCCTGCTCGGCGTCGTCGCCTTCCACGCGCGCGTGCCGGCCGGTTTCCTGCTGAAGCGGCTGCTGATCGAAGTGCCCTTCGTCGCCTTCGCCGTGCTGATGCCGTTCGTCGCCGAGGGCGAGCGGGTCGACGTCCTCGGGCTGTCCCTCAGCGTCAACGGGCTGTGGGGCGCCTGGAACGTGCTCGCCAAGGGCACCCTCGGCGTCGCCTCCTCCGTCCTGCTCGCCTCCACCACCGAACTGCGCGAACTCCTCCTCGGCCTCCAGCGGTTGAAGCTCCCGCCGCTCCTCGTGCAGATCGCCTCCTTCATGATCCGCTACGGCGATGTCATCACCGACGAGATGCGGCGCATGAGGATCGCGCGGGAGTCCCGCGGCTTCGAGGCGAGCGGCGTCAAGCACTGGGGCGTCCTCGCCAAGTCCGCGGGCGCCCTGTTCATCCGCTCCTACGAACGCGGGGAGCGCGTGCACCTGGCCATGGTCAGCCGGGGGTACGCCGGTTCCATGCCGGTGATCGACGAGGTGACCGCCTCCCGGGCGCAGTGGTCCCACGCGCTGACCCTGCCGTTCGCCGCCCTCGTCGTCTGCGTGCTGGGATGGACCCTGTGACTGCTTCCCTCGAGGTCTCCGGCCTCGCCTTCGCCTACCCCGACGGCCACCAGGCGCTGTTCGGGGTGGACTTCTCGATCGCGCGCGGGGAGCGGGTCGCCCTGCTCGGGCCGAACGGCGCCGGCAAGACCACCCTCGTGCTGCACCTCAACGGCATCCACACCGGCGGCACCGGCACGGTGACGGTCGCCGGCCTGCCCGTGGACAAGCGGCACATGGCGGAGATCCGGCGCAAGGTCGGCATCGTCTTCCAGGACCCCGACGACCAGCTGTTCATGCCGACCGTGCGGGAGGACGTGGCGTTCGGGCCCGCCGCGGCCGGACTGCGGGGCACCGAGCTGGAGGAGCGCGTGGACCGGGCCCTCGCGCAGGTCGGCATGGCCGAGTTCAAGAACCGTCCGCCGCACCACCTGTCGTTCGGGCAGCGCCGCCGGGTCGCCGTCGCCACCGTGCTGGCGATGGAACCGGAGATCCTCGTCCTGGACGAGCCGTCCTCCAACCTCGACCCCGCCTCGCGCCGCGAACTCGCCGACATCCTGCGCTCCCTCGACGTCACGGTCCTCATGGTCACGCACGACCTGCCGTACGCCCTCGAACTGTGCCCGCGGGCCATGATCCTCAGCGAGGGCGTGATCGCGGCGGACGGCCGCACGGCCGAGCTGCTCGCCGACGACGCGCTGATGCGCGCGCACCGGCTGGAGCTGCCGTTCGGTTTCGATCCGCGCTCCGTGACAATGGGGGCGTGACGAATGCGCGCGTGACCCACCAGGACCGGCCGGGCGAGGGCTCGCTGTCGCTGGACGAGCAGCTGTGCTTCGCGCTGTACGCGGCCCAGCGCGCGGTGACGGCCGCCTACCGGCCGCTTCTCGACGACCTCGGTCTCACGTATCCGCAGTACCTCGTCCTGTTGGTGCTGTGGGAGCGTGGCGAGACCACGGTCAAGGAGCTGGCGGCGGCCCTGCGGCTGGACTACGGCACCGTGTCGCCGCTGCTGAAGCGGCTGGAGGCGGCGGGGCTCGTGCACCGGGAGCGGTCGGCGCGCGACGAGCGCTCGGTGCTCGTCGCGTGCACGGGGCGCGGCGAGGAGCTGAAGGGGCGCGCGGAGCGGGTGCCCGGTGCGCTGCTCGCGTCGACCGGGCTCGACATGGCGGAGGTCGCGCGCTTGCGCGAGGAGCTGTGGGGGCTCGCGGAGAAGGCGCACGGCGCGGCGGAACGCGGGCGCTGAGCCCCTCGGGCACTGCTCACCGGATCTCCTTCGCTTCCCCTTCACTGTTACCTGCGGTTACCACCCCCTGGTAGTTCAACACTTGCCTACCGGCCGGTACCTTGTGCACGATGTAATTGGGCACAGCTCTGGGGGAGGTCCCGCAGTGACCGAAGGCGCCGCCGTCGACACCGTCAGCACCATCAGTACCGCCGACGCGATCGACACCCGTCCGACGAAGATCATGTACGTGGCCGAGGCCACCGCGCACGGTGGCCGGGACGGCTATGTCACCAGCCAGGACGGGCAGATCGAGCTGAAGGTGGCCATGCCGCCGCAGCTGGGCGGCGACGGCAACGGCACCAACCCCGAACAGCTCTTCGCGGCCGGCTACAGCTCCTGCTTCCACAACGCGCTGATCCTCGTCGGCAAACGGGCGGGCCTCGACCTCACCGGCTCCACGGTCGCCGCCAAGGTCGGCATCGGCCCCAACACCACCCAGGGTTACGGCCTCGCGGTCGCCCTCAGTGTCTCGCTGCCCGTGCTCGACGCGGCCGTCGCCGCCAAGCTGGTGGACGCGGCGCACCAGGTCTGCCCGTACTCGAACGCGACGCGCGGCAACATCGACGTAACGATCCTCCTGGGCTGACCGGACACAGGAATCGTCGGCTCCGCGGCCGGGTTGTCCCGAAGGCCGCAGGTGAGCCGAGAGGACGTACGGACGTGGATGTGCACGGCACGGTGACCGCCGGCTTCGAACCGGTCAGGGAGGCGTTCGCCCGCAACTTCGAAGTGCTCGGGGAGCGGGGAGCGGCCGTCGCCGTCTACCGGGACGGGCACCAGGTCGTCGACCTGTGGGGCGGCAGCCGGGACGTCGACGGCGGGGCACCGGACTCCGGCGGCGGGGTGCCCTGGGAGCGGGGTACGGCACAGATCGTGCGGTCCGCGACCAAGGGCGTCGCCGCCGCCGTACTCCTGATGCTGTGGCAGCGCGGGGAACTGGATCTCGACGCGCCGGTGGGGGCGTACTGGCCGCAGTACAAGACGGCCGGCAAGGACCGGACCCTGGTGCGGGACGTGCTCGCGCACCGCGCGGGCGTGCCCGTGCTGGACCGGCCGCTGACGCCCGCCGAGGCCGCCGACCCCGACCGGGGCGCGGCGGCGGTCGCCGCGCAGGCCCCGGCCTGGGAACCGGGCACGGACCACGGCTACCACGCGCAGACCTACAGCTGGCTGACCGGCGAGCTGATCCGGCGGGTCAGCGGGCGGACCGTCGGCGCGTGGATCGCCGACGAGATCGCCGGACCGGCCGGGGCCGACCTGTGGCTCGGTCTGCCGGAGCGCGAGCGGGCGCGCGTGGGGCGCGTGGGACAGACCGAGGCTCCCGCGCAGGCGGGTGCGCTGCGCACCCGGCCCAAGCGGGCCGTCGCCGACGCCTACGCCGACCCCGGCTCCCTCACCCGGCGCGCCTTCGCCGCGATCACCCCGCTGCCCGACGAGAACGACCCGGCGTACCGTGCGGCGGCCCTGCCCGCCTCCAACGGCATCGCCACGGCCGACGGGCTGGCCCGCTTCTACGCCTCACTGATCGGCGAGGTCGACGGAAACCGGACCCTGTTCACGCCGGAGACGCTGGAGGCGGCGCGCGGCGAGCGGTCGGCCGGAGCGGACCGGGTGCTCGTGGTCGGCACCCGCTTCGGCCTCGGCTACATGCTGCACGGCAGCGCCTCGCCGCTGCTGTCCCCCGCCTCCTTCGGCCACCCCGGCCGCGGTGGTCCCCTCGGTTTCGCCGACCCGGAGTCGGGCATCGCCTTCGGCTACGTCACCAACGGCTTCCGGTCGAGCGTGACGGCGGACCCGCGCGCGCAGGCGCTGGTACGGGCGGTACGGACGGCGACGGCGACCGCCGGCTGAGAGGCGAGCCGCTCCGCTCCCCTCGCACGTGTGCCCTCACACGTGGATCGGGTGCGAGGTCCTGCCCGACGCGTCGTCGATCTCGTGGTGGGCCTTCGTCAGCAGTTGCATGGCGATCTCGTTCAGGGCCCGTGCGCCGGCGATCTCCTCGCCGATCCGCGGCTGGTTGGGGTCGACCCGGTGCCGGCTGGCATGCCCATGGGCCCTGACCTCGGACCCGTCGGGCAACCTGACCAGCGCCGCCGCGCGCGTGTGCTGGTCATCCTCCTCGAACTCCAGCTCCACGTGCCATCCGACCGCGGTGTGCATCGCTGTGTTCGTCATGACGATCACCTCCGGAACATCTGCTTCCAGGGTGCTCCTCGACGGGCCCGATCGCACCCAGTCGGCCGGAAACGTCATTGCGGTGATCCCGCTCAGGCCACTAGCGTCCCTCGGGTGACTGCCGGGTCGGCCATGGGCCACGCACGAGTGAGGCGCCCGGCCTCGGCGTGAGCGCGAGGCGGGCCAGAGCCCCGCCGTCCCCTCTCCGCGTCCTTCTTCCTTCCCACCCGCCCTCCCTCTCTCTCACGAGGGCACCCCTGGACACCGAGACCGGAGACCTTCACTCACCATGTCTGCTCAGTCAACGCTTCCCCAGCTCAACCACCTCGCCGTGCACGCCCATGACCGGCAGCTCTCGGCCGAGTTCCTCGCCGCGATCCTGGGCCTGCCGGTCGGCGCGCCCTTCGGCCCGTTCCTGCCGGTCGACCTCGGCAACGGCGTCACGTTCGACTTCTACGAGAAGCGCGACGAGCCGATCCAGTCCCAGCACTACGCGTTCCTCGTGGCGGAGGAGCAGTTCGACACGATGATCGCCCGCCTGGAGGCGGTCGGCGTCACGTACTACGCCGACCCCCGGCACAGCCAACCCGGCCGCACCAACAGCCTGTTCGGCGGCCGGGGCGCGTACTTCCTCGACCCGGACGGCCACAACCTGGAGATCATGACGGCACCGTACGCACGGCCGTAGCCAAGGTGAGCGCCGCGGCCGTTGTCGGGCTCGTCGGCGTCAGTGGCGGCTGTCGTCGTCATGCACGTCATGGCGGCGCGCCCGGCCCCGGAGGAAGGGCCGGACGCGCCGCCGTGCGGGGTCGTCGTCAGTGGCGGTCGCCGCCGTGGTTGTGGTGGCGGTCGCCGTTGGAGGAGCGGCCGTCGTGGTGGGAGCGGCGCTCGCCCCAGGAGGCCTTGTCGATCACGCGGTCGCGGTCGTTGCGCAGGGTGGCCGTGTCGGAGCGGTTGTCCCACACGTGGTGGCGACGGTCCTGGAACAGGTCGGTGCGGGTGTCGCGGCCCTCCCCGGTGTGGATCCGGACGGTGGCGCGGGCGCGCAGCCGGTAGTGGGCGAAGGTGTAGGTCTCGCCGTCCCTGTCCGACAGCGTCCACCCGTCGAGGTTGACGGCGTGGCGGGTGGTGTTGGTCAGCTCCACCCACTCCTTGTTGAGGGAGGCGTTGGTGCGCCTGTCACGGCCCGGTGCGTCGTACCGCACGGCGCTGATCTCCACGCGCGGCCGGTCCGGTGTGCGGTCGGCGGCGGAGGCCGGCAGCGTCACCGCCCCGAGGACGGCGGCGGCCGCTAGCGAGGCGGCGGCGAGACGGCGGACGGGAACAGGGGTTGCGGACACGGGGTGTCTCCTTGGGTGGTGCGGGTGACGGCCGGTCGGCCGCGGCACGCACACCTGACCACCGGACGCGACCCGGACGCGCGACCCACGCCCCGTGTTACAGATCTTGTACATAACGGTGATACTCGCCTGCAATGTCCATCAAGGAAACGAATGCATATGGAACGGGCAAAAGCGCCGTTGGGTGGCCCCTCCCGCCCCGCACGTCGCGCGGCGCTCACCCGAAAGTGCGTCACGACGGCGGGCCGCCCCGCGCGGACGGGGCGGAGAGGAGAAAGAGAGAAAGCCGGTGAGAACACCCCGTCCCCACGGAGCCCTCACCGGCCGTCTCTCTACCGCGCCCGCTCAGCGCGGCGTCATGCGCGGACCAGTTCCCGGTCGTTGTCCGGGTCGGAGTCCGAGTTCCTGGAGTCGAGGGCCTTGAGGCCTTCGCCCTCGACGTCCACGTTGGGCAGGGCCCGGTCCAGCCACTTCGGGAGCCACCAGGCCTTCTTGCCCAGCAGGGCCAGCACCGCCGGGACGATCGCCATGCGGACGACGAACGCGTCGAAGAAGACGGCGATGGCCAGTCCGAAGCCGATCATCTTGATCATCTGCTCGCTGGAGGTGATGAAGCCGCCGAAGACGGCCATCATGATGACCGCGGCGGCCGCCACGACCCGCGAGCTGTGCCGGAATCCGGTGACGATGGCCTGGGCCGGCGTCTCGCCGTGGACGTAGGCCTCCCGCATACGGGTCACGAGGAACACCTCGTAGTCCATCGCGAGGCCGAAGACCACGCCGACCATGAAGATCGGCATCATCGACATGATCGGGCCGGTCTCCTCGACGCCCAGCAGGCCGCCCAGCCAGCCCCACTGGAAGACCGCGACGACGGCGCCCAGCGCGGCGAGCACGCTGAGCAGGAAGCCGAGGGCCGCCTTCAGCGGGACCAGGATGGAGCGGAAGACGACGATGAGGAGGAGGAAGGCGAGGCCCACCACCAGACCCAGGTACGGGATCAGCGCGTCGTTGAGCTTCTGCGAGAAGTCGATGTTCATCGCGGTGGTGCCGGTGACCAGGACCTCCGCGCCGGTGTCGGCCTTGATGCCGGCGCCCTCGTCGCGGATGGCGTGCACCAGGTCCTCGGTCTGTGCCGAGGACGGCTTGGAGTTCGGGATCACGGTGATCGTCGCGGTGTCGCCGGCCTTGTTGAAGGCGGCCGGGGTGACCGTGACGACGTCCTTGAGTCCCTTGATCCCGTCGGTGACGGTGGCGACCGCCGCCTTCGGGTCGTCGCTCTTCTCGGCGTCGACGACGATCATCAGCGGCCCGTTGAAGCCGGGCCCGAAGCCGTCCGACAGCAGGTCGTACGCCCGGCGCTGGGTGGTGGACGTCGGCTGCGAGCCTTCGTCGGGCAGGCCCAGTTCCAGCTGGGTGACCGGGACGGCGATCGCCCCGAGACCGACCACGCCGAGCAGCAGGACGGCGGCCGGGCGGCGGATGACGAAGTGCGCCCAGCGGGTGCCGAGACCGGCCTTGGCCGCCGCCTGAGGCTTCTCGGCGTTGTCCGGCCTCTCGGACTTCTTCTTGCGGGACGTGCGCTTCTCGCCCGCCGGACGGATCGTCCGGCCCGCGTAGCCGAGCAGTGCCGGGATCATGGTGAGGGCGATGAGGACGGCGACGACGACCGTGCCGGCCGCGGCGAGGCCCATCTTGGTGAGCATCGGGACGTTGACGACCGCGAGGCCCGCCAGGGCGATCACGACGGTGAGGCCCGCGAAGACCACGGCCGATCCGGCGGTGCCGGTGGCGCGGCCCGCCGCCTCCTCCCGGTCCCGGCCGTCGGCGAGTTCGCCTCGGTAGCGGGAGACGATGAACAGCGCGTAGTCGATGCCGACCGCGAGGCCGATCATCAGCGCGAGGGTGGAGGTGGTGTCACCGAGGTCGAGCGCGTTGGCGAGGGCGGTGATGGTGGAGACACCGATGCCGACGCCGATGATCGCCGTCAGCAGCGGGAGTCCGGCCGCGACCAGTGAGCCCAGGGTGATGACGAGGACGACCGCGGCGAGGGCGAGGCCGACGATCTCGCCGGCCGCTCCCGGCTCGGCCGCCGCCTGGAGGGCGTCGCCGCCGATGTCGACGGTCAGTCCGGCGGCCCGCGCGTCGTCGCCGGCCGCTTCGAGGGCGTCCCTGGTCGTGTCGGCCAGTTCCATGCCGGGGGCGTCGTACTTCACCGACGTGTAGGCGACCGTGCCGTCCTCGCTGACGGCGTTGGTGGTGAACGGGTCGGTGACCGAGACGACCTCGGAGCCGTCGCTCAGGTCCCTGGTGGTCTTGGCGACGATCGCCTTGTTGTCGGCGTCCGTCATCTTCTCGCCCTCGGGCGCCTTGAAGACGATGCGCCCGGTCCCGCCGTCGGCGCTGGCGCCCGGGAACCGCTGTTCCAGCAGGTCGAAGGCCTTCTGCGCCTCCGTGCCCGGGATGGAGAAGGAGGTGGTGCCCGGTGCGGGCGCGGAGGCCGCGCCGACGCCCGCGAGCGTCAGCAGGGCGACCCATATCAGGGCGACGAAGTGCCGTCGCCGGAAGGCGAGCCGGCCGAGTTTGTAGAGGAACGTGGCCACGGAGGCGTACTCCCGGTCAGGTCGTGGGGTGGGGGGCCGGTGCCGGAATCCCGGCCGGTTGGGCGCGCGTCGTCCGGTCCGTGCGGTCGCAAGGCGCCGGAGCGCCCTCGTGGCGGAGCCACGTGGACGGTTCGGCGACGCCGCGAGCGTGCGTGCCAGGCGACGGCGCCCGGTCGGGGCTCCGGCACCGGCCCCAAGGGCAGGGTTGACCACCACCGCGGGGCAGGGGTGATCGGCCCGACGACGTGAGCGGTGACGTCAGGAGAAGTGGACCGTGGGGACGGTCAGGTGGTGGTGGGGACGCCGAGGGCGGGGAGCACCACGGCGTCGACGTACGAGCGCAGGAAGTCCTGCGTGGGAGGCAGACCGTCGATCATGGTGCGGGTGGCGAAGGCGCCGACCAGCATGTGCACGATGTACTCCAGCGCGGGGCGGTCGGCCCGCACCTCGCCTCGGTCCACCGCACGCTGCATGACGCGCTGGAACTCGTTCATCTCGGGCTCGATGAGCAGTTCCCTGAACGCCCGCATCAGATCGGGGTTGGAGTGCACGGCCATGGCGAGGGCCCGCATCAGGTCGGAGTTGCGCTCCATGGCGCAGTCGTCCTCGCGGGACATGAACGCGTGGAGGTCTCCCCGGAGGGATCCGGTGTCGACGTCGGCGATGCCGCCCGGCTTGTTGTGCCGCATCGCGCGCACGACCAGTTCGGCCTTGCCGCCCCACTGGCGGTAGAGCGTGGCCTTGCTGGACCGGGTGCGGGCGGCGACGGCGTCCATGGTCAGGGCGTCGTAACCGACCTCGCTGAGCAGATCGAGCACGGCCGCGTACAACTCGGCCTCACGCTCGGGCGTGATGCGACTGCGACGCGCCGTTGCGACCTCAGTCATGCCACTCACCTTCCGACTCCGGCACGGACTCATCCCGTACACCCTGAACATACCCTGCGCCCCTGCGAAACGAAACCGTTTCGTACGTGTGCTGGCTCACGTCGGTGAAGAACACATAAGTTGCTCTGCCCCCCGTGCCGGAAAAGCATGGAAACGTGACCTACTTGCGCCTGCCCCACCTCAGCGGTGACCAGCTGTGCTTCGTGGCCGAGGACGACCTCTGGCTGGCCCCGCTCGACGGACCCGGCCGCGCCTGGCGGCTCACCGCCGACCGCACCAAGGCCGGCCACCCCCGCTTCTCGCCCGACGGCCGCCAGGTCGCCTACACGAGCTGGCGCAGCCTCGTGCCCGAGATCCACCTGATCCCCGTGGACGGCGGGCCCGGACGGCGGCTCACGTACTGGGGCAGCCCCGACACCCGCGTCTGCGGCTGGACCCCGGAAGGCGACATCCTCGCCGTCGCCTCCCACGGCGAACCCTTCTCCTACTTCACCTGGGCCTACAAGGTCTCCCCCGACGGCTCCCCCGGCCGCAAACTGCCCTGGGGCCCGGTCTCCGACCTCCAGTGCGCCGACCTCGACGGCGAGCGCCGCACCCTGCTGCTCACCGGCACCCCACCGCACGAGCCCGCCTCCTGGAAGCGGTACCGGGGCGGCGCCATGGGCCGGCTCTGGCTGCACGGACAGCGGCTGCTCGCCGGCCTGGAGGGCCACCTCGACGCCCCCATGCTCGTCGGCGGCCGGGTCGCGTTCCTCTCCGACCACGAGGGCGTCGGCAACCTCTACTCCTGCGCCCAGGACGGCTCCGGCCTGCGCCGGCACACCGACCACGACGCCTTCTACGCCCGCAACGCCGCCAGCGACGGCACCCGCGTGGTGTACCAGTGCGCCGGGGACCTGTGGATCGTCGACGACCTGTCCCCCGACTCCGAGCCGCGCCGGATCGACGTACGGCTCAGCGGGCCCCGGACCGGGCGGCGGCCGTACCAGATCCCGGCAGCGCAGCACGTGGACGGGATCTCCGTGGACGAGACCGGGCGGGCGAGCGCGGTCGTCGTACGCGGCAGCCTGTACTGGCTCACCCACCGTGACGGGCCCGCGCGGACCATCACCGACGCACCCGGGGTACGGGTCCGGCTCCCGGAGATGCTCGGCTCGGGCGGGCAGGTCGCCTATGTGACGGACGCCGAGGGCGAGGACGCCGTCGAGATCGCCCACCTGCCCCGCGCCACCGGCGACCGTGCGCCGCGCCGACTGGCCTCGGGCGGGCTGGGCCGGGTCCTGGAGATGGTGTCCGACCCGGCGGGCGAACGGCTGGCGATCGCCTCCCACGACGGCCGCCTGCTGCTCGTCACGGTGTCCGACGGAGTGGCGGAGACGGCAGAGGACACGGAGGCGGCCGGGGGCGAGGCGGGGGACGCGGAGG
>NZ_JARGEF010000131.1:0-21839 GCF_033794725.1 Streptomyces sp. ID05-39B
GGGTGGGGGTGGGCATCGGGGCTCCTTCCGAACTAACCACTGAAGGGTACGTGACTGGTTGACGCCGTCGCGTCTAACCCCTAACCTAAGCCACAGAGGTTAGAACGCCACATACTGACGCTTCCGTCGAAGGAGATCCCTGTCATGACCCTGCGCACCGGGCACATCGGCCTGAACGTCACCGACCTCGACCGCTCCCTCGCCTTCTACCGGGACGTCCTCGGCTTCGCCCTCGTCGGAGAGGGCAAGGAGGAGGGCCGGCGGTACGCCTTCCTCGGGGACGGCGAGCGGCTCGTCCTCACCCTCTGGCAGCAGGCGCAGGGGGCGTACGACGCAGCCCGCGCCGGACTGCACCACCTCGCCTTCGAGGCCGACTCGGTCGAGCGTGTCCGGGAGTCCGAGGCGGCCCTGCGGGCCCACGGCGCCGACTTCGCCCACGAGGGAGTCGTCGCCCACCACGAGGGCGCGGCCTCCGGCGGGATCTTCTTCCACGACCCCGACGGCACCCGCCTGGAGATCTCGGTCTCCGACGGGGTCGGCGGAGCCCCGGCGCCCGGCGACGCGTCCGCTCCGACCTGCGGCTTCTTCTAGACCCCGGACGGACCAGCTCACGGATCACGTCACGGTCACTTCGCGCAGCACGTCACGGATCAGGTCACGGATCACGTCACGGACAAGGTCAGGGATCACGTCATGGGCATCTACCACGCGGGCTCGCGCACCCTCCAGGACCGGTTCGGGGTGCGCGACCTCGCCGACCACGTCGGCCGGTCCGTCGGCGAGGGCATCCGGTCCGTCGCCGCCGCCTTCCTGGAACTCCAGCCGCAACTCGTGCTGGCCGCCGCCGACCCCGGGAGCGGAGCCGTATGGGCCTCGGTGATCGCGGGCACGCCCGGCTTCGTGCGGGCCACCGGTCCCCGGCAGATCTCCGTCGCGGGAGGGCCGGCCCCCGCCGACCCGCTCGCGGCGGCCCTTGCCACCCCGCACACCCCCGTCGGCACGATCGCCCTCGACCCGCGCACCCGCCGCCGTATGCGCCTCAACGGGCGGCTGCGGCCCACCCCGCGCGGCTTCGCAGTCGACGCCGACCAGGTGTTCGCCAACTGCCCCAAGTACCTCCAGAAGCGGGAGACCTACGAGACGGTGTCCGGCCGTCCATCCGGACCGCCCCAACGCGGCGGCGAACTCACCCAGGACCAGGCCGGGTTCGTCACCGCCGCCGACACCTTCTTCCTCGCCAGCGTCCGCGAGGGCGGCGCCGACGCCAGTCACCGCGGCGGCAACCCCGGCTTCGTACGGGTCGTCTCACCGGGCGAACTGGCCTGGCGGGACTACCCCGGCAACGCCATGTTCCTGAGCCTCGGCAACCTCATGGCCGACCCGCGCGCCGGGCTGCTGTTCCTCGACTGGGCGACGGGGCGCACCCTCCAGCTCACCGGGGAGGCCCGCACCGAGTTCGGCCCCGACGGCGAGCGCACGGTCCGCTTCACCGTGACGCACACCCTCGACACTCCCGCCGCGCTCCCCCTGCGCTGGTCCGCGCCCGAATACTCACCTGCCAACCCCAACGGTGACCGCTAACGTCTCGGTGTGCGAAAGACGTTGAGGGTGGCGGCCTACGCCGTGTGCGTCCGGGACGGACAACTCCTGCTGGCCCGCTCGCCCGCGCCCGACGGCACCCCGGAGTGGGTGCTGCCCGGCGGCGGCATGGAACACGGCGAGGACCCGCACGACACCGTCGTACGGGAACTGGAGGAGGAGACCGGCTACCACGTCGAGGTGACCGCTCTCCTCGGCATGGACTCCTCCCGCCGCACCTTCCACCGCGGCGGCCTGCGCGGCCCCGTCGACCACCACGGGGTGCGGATCGTCTACGAGGCCCGGGTGACCGGCGGCCGGCTGCGCAACGAGATCGGCGGATCGACCGACCTGGCCGCCTGGCACGACCTGAGCGCCGTACCGGAACTGACCCGGATCCGGCTGGTCGACGTGGCGCTGGAACTGTGGCGCGAGCGGCCCGTGAGCGGGCGGGTGACGACATGAGGAGGGGCCGCCGGGTCGAACCCGGTGGCCCCTCCTCTCCCCTCCTGGCGCCGCCCCGGTCCGTCACTACCGGGGCAGCACCACGACATACGCCGCCGGATCGCGGTCCCCCGACGCCATCAGCGCCGTCCGCACCACCGCCGCCTGCTGCTCCATCCCGTCCCGGAGCTTCTTCGGCGTGATGTGCACGACCGTGATACCCAGCCGCTCCAGATGCTCCCTCTTGCGGGCGTACTCCGACCAGAGCGCGTCCTCGTCCTGACGCGGGGCCCGCGTGTCCAGCTCCACCGCCACCGCCTGCTCCGGCCAGTACGCGTCCAGACCGCCGAGGTGCGGGCCGCCCGGCAGCCGCAGGTCCACGTTCCACACCGGGTCCGGCAGGCCGAACTCCCGCACCATCGTGTAGAGACGGTCCTCGGCGATGGCCCGCCCCTCCGCCAGCAGCGAGTCCACCGCGTCCACCACGTGCGGCCGGCTCAGCAACTTGGCGTTGTTCAACTCCCGTACGATCGAGGCCGGTTCGCAGTGCCCGCCTCGCACCGCCTCCGACAGCAGCCGCCGTACCGCTCCCGCGTCCGTCAGCTGGGACACCGCGTCCGTCAGGGCGCGCGGCACCGGCGCCACCGGAACCCCCGTGGCCTCCTCCGGGGCCGGCAGGGACGCGGCGCGCAGGACGTGCGCGCAGCCCGTCGACCG
This sequence comes from Streptomyces sp. ID05-39B, assembly GCF_033794725.1. Lineage (NCBI taxonomy): Bacteria > Bacillati > Actinomycetota > Actinomycetes > Kitasatosporales > Streptomycetaceae > Streptomyces > Streptomyces sp. ID05-39B. The sequence goes on from NZ_JARGEF010000131.1 coordinate 2,740, forward strand.
CAGCCGGCGCAGCCGGGGCACCAGGACGTCGACGCGGTCCAGGGAGAGCAGCGGCGGCGCGGAGGTGAAGCCGTGCAGGGTCAGTGCCGCCAGCCCCGTGATCATCGCCTCGCGGTACACGGGCCGGTGCGGCTGCCCCGGCTCCGGCTGGGCGGGCACGCCGGACGCCGTCACCTCGCGGGCCGCGTACATCAGCACCGCGTGCAGCCGCTCCTCACTGGTCGGCGGTCCCGGGTGGAGCAGGTACACGCCGGGCAGGAGCTGCTGCCAGGGGCCGCCGGACCGGCACTGCTCGTTCATCTCGGCCGGGGACACGCCGTGCGAGCGGAGCTGGGCGGTGGTCAGTACCCGCCGCTGCACCTCCGAGAGGTGACGCAGGGGGCGGGCGGCGGCCTGGGGGAGGGGGGTGTTGTGGTTCATGACCCGGAGGTTCCCGCCCCTGATCCCTCCTGTAACCGCTGTTACACACCCGTCGACAAATCCGGACAAGCTCGTCCTAAAGGACGGATGTTCGGATGCCGAGTAGGCGCCGAAAACCCCTGGTCCATTCGGTGGAAGCCAGGGGTTACGGGTCGGATTGACGGAATTCCGTAACGGTCACCGTCCGCCGGATCTCAGGCCAAAGGTCAGCGGCCGGCCCCGCTCGCCGCGTCGCACGCCTGTCCGCGCAGCCCCCGCGCAAGGTCGTCCCGCGCCTCCAGCACCAGCCTGCGCAGGGCGGGCGGCGCCGACTCGTGCGCGGCGAGCCACGCGTCCGTCGCCGCCAGCGTCTGCGGGGAGTCCAGCAGCCCCGGGAACAGGCCCTTGACCACGTTCATCGCGATCTGGATGGACCGCTCCTCCCAGATCCGCCCGATCACCGCGAAGTACTTCTCCGCGTACGGGGCGAGCAGCTCGCGCTGCGAGGGCTGCTGGAAGCCGGCGATGGTCGCCTCGACCAGCGCGTTGGACAGCGCGTCCGACGCGACGAGCTGCACCCAGGCCTGCGCCTTGACCTCCGCCGCCGGACGGGCGGCGAGACAGCGCACCTGGTGCCGCTTGCCGGACGCGGTGTCGTCACGGGCCAGCTCCGCCGCCAGGACGCCCTCGTCGGCGCGGCCGTGCGCGGCCAGCGGCCCCAGGAACGCCCAGCGCAGCTCCTGGTCCACCTCCAGGCCGTCGATCTTCGCCGAGCCCTCCAGCAGCGCGCCGAGCAGGTCGAGGTCGGCCGGGCCGGACGCCACCGAGGCGAAGAACCGCGCCCACGCCAGCTGGTGCTCGCTGCCCGGCTCCGCCGACCGCAGCTCCGCCAGCGCGCCCTGCGCGAGCAGCCGCTCACCGGCCGCCCGCCAGTCGGGCGCCGCGTAGTGCGCCAGCGCCGAGTCCGCCCACGCGTGCAGCATCTGGAGCACGCCGATGTCGCTCTCGCGCCCCGCGAACCGCAGCACCAGCTCGACGAAGTCCCTCGCGGGCAGCAGCGCGTCGCGCGTCATGTTCCACAGCGCCGACCAGCACAGCGCGCGGGCCAGCGGGTCGGTGATGTCCCCGAGGGACTCCCTGAGCGCCGCAAGCGAGGTCTCGTCGAACCGGATCTTGCAGTACGTCAGATCGTCGTCGTTGACCAGGACCAGATCCGGCGCCTGAGCGCCCGCCAGCTCGGTCACGATCGTCCGCGGTCCCTCGACGTCCGCCTCGGCGCGCGCGTACCGCACGAGACGCCCGTCCACCCGCCGGTACAGGCCGATCGCCACCCGGTGCGGCCGCAGCTCCGGGTGCGACTCCGCCGCCTCCTGGAGCACCGCCAGCTCGTCGATCCGCCCCTCGGCGTCCAGCAGCACCTGCGGGGTCAGCGAGTTCACCCCGGCCGTCTGGAGCCAGGACCGCGCCCATACGGCCATGTCCCGGCCGCTGGTCTCGCCCAGCACCGACAGCAGGTCGCCCAGGCGGGTGTTGCCGTAGGCGTGCCGCTTGAAGTAGCGGCGGGCGCCCTCAAGAAACGCGTCCTGCCCGACGTACGCCACCAGCTGCTTGAGCACCGAGGCGCCCTTGGCGTAGGTGATGCCGTCGAAGTTGAGCTTGGCGTCCTGGAGGTCGCGGATGTCGGCGGTGACCGGGTGCGTGGAGGGCAGCTGGTCGGCCCGGTAGGCCCACGCCTTGCGGCGGTTGGCGAAGGTGATCCAGCCGTCGGTGAAGCGGGTCGCGCCAACCAGCGCGAAGGAGCCCATGAAGTCCGCGAAGGACTCCTTCAGCCACAGGTCGTCCCACCACTCCATGGTGACCAGGTCGCCGAACCACATGTGCGCCATCTCGTGCAGGATGACGTTGGCCCGCGCCTCGTACGACGCCTGGGTCACCTTGCCCCGGAAGATGTACTCCTCGCGGAAGGTGACCAGCCCCGGGTTCTCCATCGCCCCCAGGTTGTACTCGGGCACGAAGGCCTGGTCGTACTTCCCGAAGGGGTACGGGTAGTCGAAGTGGTCGTGGAAGAAGTCCAGGCCCTGCTTGGTGACGAGGAAGACGTCGTCGGAGTCGAAGTAGGGCGCGAGGCCCTTGCGGCACAGGGCGCCGAGCGGGATCTCCAGCGTCGTACCGTCCGCCAGCTCACGCGTGTAGGAGTCCGTCACGTAGTGGTAGGGGCCCGCCACCACACAGGTGATGTACGTCGAGATCGGCTTGGTCTCCTCGAACCGCCATACCCCGTCCGCCTGTTCGCCGGCGCCGTTGCTCCACACCACCCACTCCTTCGGCGCCCGCACCTCGAAGCGGAACGGCGCCTTGAGGTCGGGCTGCTCGAAGCCCGCGAAGACGCGGCGCGCGTCGGCCGGCTCGTACTGGGTGTAGAGGTAGACCTCGCCGTCCTCGGGGTCGACGAAGCGGTGCAGACCCTCGCCGGTGCGCGAGTAGGCGCACCGCGCGTCGACGACCAGCTCGTTCTCGGCGGCGAGGTCGTCGAGCCTGATCCGGGAGCCGTCGAAGACCTCGCCGGGGTCGAGGTCGCGGCCGTTGAGGGAGAGGGCCGTCACGCTCGGCGCGATCAGGTCGGCGAAGCTGGACGCTCCGGGCTCGTTGCAGCGGAAGCGAACCGTGGTGACGGAGCGGAAGGTGCGCGGAGCCTCGTCGCCCTCCGCCACGGCGGAGCGCACGTCGAGGGACACGTCGTACCCGTCGACGGACAGCAGGGCGGCCCGCTCCCGGGCCTCGTCGCGGGACAGGTTCTCACCGGGCACGGGCGGCACTCCTCGGGCGGTGTTCGGCATGTGGACAGGACCGATCCTGCCATGCGCCCCTGACGGGCGGCAGCAGGGAATGGGGTGGGGTGCGGACGGTGTTCCTCCTTTCGATCGAACGCTTTCCTGAGGAGACCCATGTCCGAGACCAGCTCCGCCAAGACGCCCGTCGACTTCTGGTTCGACCCCCTGTGCCCCTGGGCCTGGATGACCTCCCGGTGGGTGCTGGAGGTGGAGAAGGCGCGGGACATCGAGGTGCGCTGGCACATCATGAGCCTGTCCGTGCTCAACGAGGACAAGATCGACCAGCTTCCCGAGGAGTACCGGGAGATGCTCGAGACCAAGGCGTGGAAGCCGGTGCGGGTGGCGACGGCGGCCTGGCAGAAGCACGGCGCGGACGTCCTCGGCCCCCTCTACGAGGCGCTCGGCACCCGCTTCCACAACAACGGCGAGGGCGCGACCCTGGAGGCCATCGCCGGAGCTCTCGAGGACACCGGACTTCCCGCCGACCTCATCGAGTACGCCGAGCAGGAGCCCTTCGAGTTCGAGGCCGAACTGCGCGCCTCGCACAAGGAGGGCATCGACAAGGTCGGCCAGGAGGTCGGCACCCCGGTCATCGCCGTGCCCGGCGCCGACGGCGAGCAGATCGCCTTCTTCGGCCCCGTCGTCACACCCGCCCCCAAGGGCGAGGACGCCCTGCGCCTGTGGGACGGCACCCTCGCGGTCGCCTCGGTGCCCGGCTTCTACGAGATCAAGCGGACCCGTACCAAGGGCCCGGACTTCAGCAACCTGTAGACCCCGGCAGCACCCTGTGGCCCCGGGTCGGCCCACCGGCGTGAACGCCCCCGCGAGCCGTGCTCGCGGGGGCACCATGTCTTCCATGACGGAGTTCTACGGCCGTCGCAGCAGCCCCCGGTCCAGCGCCACCACCACCGCGCGGGTCCGGTCGTTGACGTCCAGCTTGGCGAACAGCCGCAGCAGATGCGTCTTCACGGTGGCCTCCGTGATGACCAGACGCCTGCCGATCTCGGCGTTGGTCAGCCCGTCGGCCACCGCGTTCAGCACCTCGCTCTCCCGCGCGGTCAGCGGGTCGTGGACCGGGCGCCGCAGCCGGGCGACCAGCTTCTCCGCCACCCGCGGCGCCAGCACCGTCTCCCCGCGCGCCGCCGCCCGGATCGCGTCGACGAGCTGCTCGCGCGTGGTGTCCTTCAGCAGATAGCCGATGGCCCCGGCCTCCACCCCGCGCTCGATCTCCGCGTCGGTGTCGTACGTCGTCAGGATCAGCACGCGGGTGCGCGGGTACCGGGCGACGATCTCGGTGGTGGTCGCCACCCCGTCCAGCACCGGCATCCGCAGGTCGACGAGGGCCACGTCCGGGTCGTACCGCTCGACGAGCGAGAGGGCGGCCCGCCCGTCGCCCGCCTCGCCGACGATCTCGATGCCGTCCTCGCCGGCCAGCAGCGCGATCACCCCCGCCCGCATCACGGTGTGGTCGTCGACCACGACCACCCGCAGTCCCGCACCGCTCATGCCGTCCCCTCCGTGCCCCCGGCGAGGGGGACCGTCGCCAGGATCCTCGTGCCGTCGCCGACCGAGCTGGTGACCGTCAGCCGCCCGCCCAGCTCCGCCAACCGCTTGCGCATCCCGTCCAGACCGAACCCGGTGGACTCCTCCACCACGAACCCGGTGCCGTCGTCGGTGATCTCCAGCTCCACCCCGTACGGCAGCCGTGCCAGGACCACCCCGACCGTGGAGGCGCGGGCGTGCTTGCGCACGTTGGCCAGCGACTCCTGCGTGCAGCGAAGCAGCGCGATCCGGGTCTGCTGATCGCACTCGGGGTCCGCCAGCTCGGCCTCCACGGTGAGCCCGGTGTCCTCGGCGAACCGGTCCAGCACCCGGCGCAACGTACCGGCCACCGACCCCGCCGCCACCTGCCCGGGACTTCCGCCCGACCCCACCAGTTCCCGGGCCTCCGCGAGGTTCTCGCGGGCCGTCGACTCGATCGACCGCAGCTGCTGGGCGCTGCGACCCGGATCGGCCGCCAGGCCCGCCCGTGCCGCCTCGGCGAGGACCACGATGGAGGCGAAGCCCTGCGCGAGGGTGTCGTGGATCTCCCGCGCCAGCCGCTCCCGTTCGTCGGCCGCGCCCTGCCGCTGGTGCGCCGCCGACAGCTGGGCCTGCGCCCGCTCCAACTCGTCTATCAACCGGGCCCGTTCGGTGCTCTGCTCGACCACCGAGTGCGCCCACAGGCCGATCAGCACCCCGACCGCGACGACGATCAGCGTGGACACGGCCGTCTCGCCGAGAAACTCCGCCGACCAGCCCAGCTGCAGCCAACTGCCCAGCAGGGTCGTGAAGGTGGTGAGCCCGAGGAACCCCATGGAGGCCCTCGGGGTCCGCCCGAACATCCAGTAGTGCGGCAGCGTCACCATGAACAGCGCCGCGTAGCTGGTGCGCAGATACGCCAGTCCGCCCAGCGCGAGCGCCAGTACGGCGAGGTAGCCGTGCGGGCGGACGATCCGGTTGCCGGGGAAGCGGTCGAGGAGCGCGTAGCCGAGCACGACGCAGCCCAGCAGGCCGAGCGCCCCGTACATCTGCCCGCCGGGCCGGCCCATCGCGGCGATGCCGAAGGCCATGGCGGCGAACAGCACCCAGCACACCGTGTTCCAGCGGCGCAGGGAGGTGGCCCAGAAGGTGTCGGCGGAGGGGCCGGTCAGCGCGGTCATACCGGTCAACGTACGTCGACCGCCGCCCGCTCAGGAGCCGTTCGCTCCCGCGGGGCCGGCGCCGCGGGCCGTACCGGCCACCAGGTGCGCTCGCCGAGCAGCAGCATCGCCGACGGCAGCACCAGGATCCGTACGACGAAGGCGTCCAGCAGGACGGCCGCGGCGAGGACGAAGCCGATCTGCTTCATCTCGATGATGTGCAGGAAGACGAAGCTCACGAACACCGTGGTCATCACGGCCGCCGCGCTGGTCACCACGCTCGCCGAGCTGCGGATCCCGTCGAGCACCGCCTGCCGGGTCGGGGTGCCGTCGAGGACGGCCTCACGGATCCGGCTGACCACGAACACCTGGTAGTCCATGGACAGACCGAACAGGATCACGAACAGGAACAGCGGGACGCGCGAGCCGATCGACCCGGTGGACGTGAAGTCGAGAAGACCCTGCGCCCACGTCCCCTGGAAGACGAGGACGAGCAGGCCGAGCGCGGCCGCAGCCGACAGCAGGTTCAGCACGACGCCGATCAGGGCGAGGACGACCGAGCGGAACGCGTACAGGGTCATCAGGAATGTGACCAGGAGCAACGCCCCCAGTACCAGCGGGAGTTTGCCGTTCTGGTGGGCCGGATAGTCGGCGTAGCGGGCCACGTCACCGCTGACGCCGTACTCGGCGCCGGGGATCCGGCCGACCGTGGCGGGCAGGTAGGTGTCCCGCAGATGGTCGAGGGAGGCGTGGGCCTCGTCGGAGTTGCCCAGATGCCCCACGTTCAGTTCGAGGGTGCTGGTGCGGTGGTCGGCGGAGGTACGCAGCCGGGACGTGCCGGTGAACAGCGGGTCGGCGTCGGCCCGTTCGGTCAGCTCGCGCAGGGCGCCGGCTACCTGGGCGGCACGGGAGGCGTCGGCGCGGACCACCACCTGGTGGGTGACGCGCCGCTCGGGGAACGTGTCGTTGAGCCGGTCGTACACCCGCATCGCGGGAATGTCGCGGGAGTGCGTGTCGCGGCTCATCTCCGTGATGTGCAGCCCGGCCAGCGGGACGACGAGCGCGAGCAGGGCGAGGACGGACACGCACAGGGTGGCCAGCGGATGCCGGGCGGCGGGGCGCAGCAGCGCCGTCCAGAGCCGGCCGCCGCCGGTGGCACGGGTGCGCCGGGCCGGCTTTCCGCGGGCGGCCCGCCGCTCCGCCCGGCGCTCGGCGCGCCGGCCCAGCACGGTCAGCAGCGCGGGCAGCGCGGTCAGGGAACTGGCTACGGCGACCAGGACGACCACGACGGTGCCGGTGGCGAGGGAGGAGAAGATGACGTCCGACGCCAGGTAGAGGGTGGCCGTGGAGGCGACGACCGCGAGCCCGGAGACCACGACGGCCCGGCCCGAGGTGGCCGCCGCCAGCTCCACCAGCGCCTCGGCGCTCAGCCGGCCCTCACCGCGGGCCCGCTCCTCGCGCTCGCGCTTCAGATAGAACAGCGTGTAGTCGACGCCGACGGCGAGACCGATCATCAGGATGACGTTGGTGCCGACGCCCGCGTCGGGGGAGAGGTGCGAGGCCACCATCGACAGGCCGACGGCCGCCGCGATCGAGGACAGCGCCAGCAGCAGCGGTACGGCGGCCATGGTGAGCGACCCGAAGACGACCAGCAGGGTGAGCAGGGTGACCGGCAGCGTGATCTTCTCGGAGAGGGCCAGGTCGGCGCTCCGCTGGGCGTCGACCCCCTTGCTGATGGAGGGACTTCCGGTCTCCTGCAGGAGCAGGCCGGGATGAAGCTTTTGCACGGCGGCCGTCTGCGCGGTCAGCGCGTCGACCTTGTCCTTGGCGTCCCGTTCCTCGCCTTTCAGCGCCACCTCGACCAGCAGGGTGCGGCCGTCGGCGGAACGGACCGGGGCGGCGACGGCCGCCACGTCCGGGAGCCGTTCCATGCGGGCGGTGAGGTCCCGTACGGCCGCCGCCGAGGCCCCCTCGTCCAGGGCGCCCGACCGGGCCGAGATCAGCACCTGCTCGGTGGATCTGCGCTCCAGCAGGCCCTCGGCGGCCAGGGCCTCGGCGCGGCCGGCCTCGCCGACCCGGTAGTCGGCGGTGCGGGCGCTGTTCGTGCCGACGGCGCTGCCGGCGCCCAGGCACAGGGCCACGAACAGCAGCCAGCCGAGGACCGCCCGCCAGGGGTGCCGGGCACTGCTCCGTGCCACGCGCACAGTGAGTGAGTTCATGCCCCAAAGCCTGGTCGGCGGGGGTGGCCGGCCGGCAGAGGTGACCGGTGGAACCTGCCGTCCACCGATCGGTTGACCCGGAGGAGGGGGAAAACCCCCGCGAGTCATGTCCTCGCGGGGGTCTCCTTCCTTCCGCCCGCCGCCGTGAAGGGTGAGAAGACGATCACGAGGCGGGACGCGGGGCGGCGCCTACGGCGCGAGCAGCAGCACGTCGGCGCGGGACTTCGCGGCCAGGTAACGGCGCTGTACGTCCTGCCAGTCGACCACCTGCCACATGGCCTCGATGAAGTCGACCTTCTGGTTGCGGTACTGGAGGTAGAAGGCGTGCTCCCAGGCGTCGAAGACGAGGATCGGTACGGAACCCTGGCCGACGTTGCCCTGGTGGTCGTAGACCTGCTCGACGATCAGCCGGCCGCTGAGCGGCTCGTGGGCGAGGACGCCCCAGCCGGAGCCCTGGGTGGTCGCGGAGGCCTTGGTCAGCTGGGCCTTGAACCCGGCGAAGGAGCCGAAGGACTCGGTGATGGCGTCCGCCAGCTCGCCCACGCCGTCCACCGCGAGGGGTTCGCCGCCGCCCTCGCCGGTCATGTTCTGCCAGTAGACCGAGTGCAGGATGTGCCCGGAGAGGTGGAACGCGAGGTTCTTCTCCAGCCCGTTGACCGCACCCCACAGCTCCTTGTCGCGCGCCTCCGCGAGCTGCTCCAGCGTGTCGTTGGCGCCCTTCACATAGGCGGCGTGGTGTTTGTCGTGGTGCAGCTCGATGATCTCGGGGCTGATCACGGGGGCGAGCGCGGAGTAGTCGTACGGCAGTTCAGGAAGCGTGTAGACGGGCATGGCGGGGTTCCCCTCCGAACCTTATTGCAAAGAGGTTGCAAGTGCAGGCTAGCAACAACAAGGCGGATGGTGGCAAGCAAGGGCAGACCATGACCGACAAAAAAGAGGCCCCCACGTGTCGCTCACGTGGGGGCCCCTCGCGCCTGACGACCGGCGCAGACCTTCGCGCGCCTTCGCTGCCAGGCGTATCCGCCGAGCGCCACAGGAGGGCCGTCATCGCCACTGTCGAGTACAACAGCCGCATCACCAGCATCACCTGCATCACGAGGAGGCCGGAGAGGGCGTAGCCAGGACGATCGAGGAACCGGCGGCGGCGATGCCCGCCCCGGAACCGAGGAAGAGGCCGGCGCCGATGACGCCGCCGAGGGCGGTCATCGACAGATGGCGCTGCTTGAGGCCGTGCGCGTTTTGCCCTCTCACGCATTGGACGAGCCGCGCCCATGCCCAGCACCACGGTCGGGACTCCACCGGAGTCCGACGACGTCTCCCCGGTCCGGGCAGCCCGTCCGCTCAGGCGAACGGACTGCCCACTGTCCGGGCGTGCCCGGTACGCGCTGTGCCTAGGCCGCTACGGAGGTGTAGTGCGCGGCGTCGCCCTCCACCGGGCGGCTCTCCCGGCCGTCGATGCCCACCGGGACGTCACCGGCCACGGTCACCCGGTGCAGCCGCCGGGGCCGCCGGTCGTAGTTGTCGACGGCGTAGTGCTGGGTGATGCGGTTGTCGAACAGGACGAGCTGGTTCGGCGACCAGCGGTGGCGCAGGATGTTCTCCGGCCGCGTGACATAGGACTGGAGCAGGTCCAGGATCGTGCGGGACTCGCCCACCGACAGCCCCACGATCCGCTGCGCGAACCCGCCGATGAACAGCCCCCGCTCACCCGTCAGCGGGTGCACCCGGACCACCGGGTGCGCGGTGCGGTACTTGATGGACGTGAACCGGGCGCGCTGGGCGGCCCGTTCCTCGTCGATGTCCTCGGCGGGCACCGCGTAGTCGTAGTCGTTGGTGTGCTCCGCCCACAGTCCGTCCGCGAGTCGCCGCAGCGGCTCCGGGAGCTGCCGGTAGGCCGCCGCCGAACTGGCGATCAGCGTCTCGCCGCCGTACGGCGGGAGGGTGAGGCTGCGCAGGGTGCTGGCCTGCGGCGGGTTGAGGACGAAGGTGACGTCGGTGTGCCAGTGGTTGGCGCTGCCCTGCTCGCTGTCGACGGGCAGCACGTTCGGGGCGCCGTCGACGGCGGGCACCGTCGGGTGGGCGGTGGTGAGGTCGCCGAAGTGGCGGGCGAAGGCCTGCTGGCCCTCGTCGTCGAGGTGGACGTCGTCGAAGACGAGCGCCTTGTGGACGTTGAGCGCCTCGCGGAGCGCGGCGACCGTCTCGCCGTCCAGCGGCTTGGAGATGTCGACGCCGAAGACATGGGCGCCGATGTGCGCGGTGACCTTGCGGAGGTCGAGAGTCATGACAGGACGTCCTTTCAGACGAGGGCGGAGGAGAGGGCGCAGGAGGGAGCGGAGGGGGTCGGCCGGGTGTACTGGTTGGCGGGGCGCGGGAGGCCGTACCTCTCGCGCAGGGTCCGGCGGGGGCCGTACTCGGTGCGCAGCAGGCCGCGGGCGCGCAGCAGCGGGACGACGTGGTCGACGAAGGCGTCCAGGCCGGACGGCAGCAGCGCGGGCATGATGTTGAAGCCGTCGGCGGCGCTGTGCGTGAACCAGGTCTCGATCGCGTCGGCGACCTGCCCGGGCGTGCCGGTGAAGGTGAGGTGCCCGCGCCCGCCGCCCAGGCGCCCGATCAGCTGCCGCACGGTGAGCCGCTCGCGCCGGGCCAGCTCCACCACGAGGGTGTAGCGGCTCTTGGCGCCCTCGATGGCGTCCTCCGGCGGCAGATCGGCGGGCAGCCCCGAGTCCAACGCGAGCGTGCCGTCCTCCAGTTGGAGGAGCTGCTCCAGCCGCCGCACGCCGTGCGCGTGCACGATGTGCTCCTCCAGCTCCCGCTCGTGCGCCCGCGCCTCGGCCTCCGTAGAGCCGATCACCGGGACGATTCCCGGCAGCACCTTGAGGTGTCCGGGATCCCGCCCTGCCCGGACGGTCCGCGCCTTGAGGTCGGTGTAGAAGGCCTGCGCGTCGGCGAGGGTCTGCTGCGCGGTGAACACCGCCTCCGCGTACCGGGCGGCGAAGGCCTTGCCGTCCTCGGAGGAGCCCGCCTGCACCAGCAGCGGGTAACCCTGCGGTGTGCGGGGCACGTTGAGGGCCCCCTCGACGCTGAAGTACCTGCCCCGGTGCCGGGGCGGGTGGATCTTCGCGTCGTCGCCCCAGACGCCGGCCGCCTTGTCGGCGACGATCGCGTCGTCCTCCCAGCTGTCCCACAGCTTCAGCGCCACGTCGAGAAACTCGGCGGCCCGCGCGTACCGTTCGGCGTGGGCCGGTTCCGCGTCGAGACCGAAGTTGCGGGCGGCCTCGGCACCGGCGGTGGTGACGATGTTCCAGCCGGCCCGGCCGCCGCTGACGATGTCCAGCGAGGCGAACCTTCGGGCCAGGTTGTAGGGCGAGTTGTAGGACGTGGACGCGGTGGCGATCAGACCGATGTGCTCGGTCGCCGTGGCCAGCGCGGTCAGCAGCGTGAGCGGCTCCAGCGCCCCGGCGGGCCGCTGCGCGACCGTCCCCCACAGCTGCGGCCCGTCGGCGAGGAACAGCGAGTCGAAGGTGCCGCGTTCGGCGATCCGTGCCAGGTGGACGTAGTGCGCGAGGTCGACGTGGGCGTACGGGTCGCTCTCGGGGAGCCGCCAGGACGCCTCGTGGTGGCCGGTGTTCATCAGGAACGCGTTGAGGTGGAGTGTTCTCGTGGTCACTGGTGGTCCTCCGTGACGCCCAGGGCGGCGAGCAGTTGTTCGCGGTACTCGCCGAGCAGCGGATCCCGGTACGAGCGTGGGTGCGGGCGGTCGATGGTCAGGTCGAGGCCGATACGGCCCTGGTCGAGGACGAGGACCCGGTCGGCGAGCACGATCGCCTCGTCCACGTCGTGGGTGACGAGCAGCACGGACGGCCGGTGCCGCTCCCACAGCTCCCGCAGCAGGGTGTGCATCCTGATACGGGTGAGGGCGTCCAGCGCGCCGAACGGCTCGTCGGCCAGCAGCAGTTCGGGCTCGCGTACGAGCGAGCGGGCCAGCGCGGCCCGCTGGGCCTCGCCGCCGGACAACTCGTTGGGCCAGGCCCGCTCACGGCCCGCGAGACCCACCTCGGCGAGCGCCTCCCGGCCCCGCTCCTCGGCGGCCTTGCCGTCGAGCCCGAGCAGGACGTTGGCCAGCACCCGCCGCCAGGGCAGCAGCCGGGAGTCCTGGAAGACGACGGACACCCGCTCCGGGGCCGTCAGCCGCCCGCTGCCGCTCACCTCGTGGTCGAGTCCGGCGACCGCCCGCAGCAGGGTGCTCTTCCCGGACCCGCTGTGCCCGAGCAGGGCCACGAACTGACCTGCGGGGATGTCCAGGTCGACGCCGTCCAGGACGCTACGCCCCTCGAAGGACCGGGTGAGACCCTCCAGCCGTACGGCGGGACGGGTCGATGCCGGACGGGTCAGCTGCTCAGTGTGCGGCGCCATGACAGCACCCTCCGTTCGATGAGACGGACCACGCTGTCGGAGATCAGGCCGAAGACGCCGTAGACGACGAGGCCGACGAGGATGACGTCCGACTGGCCGTAGTTCTGGGCCTGGAACATCAGGTAGCCGAGGCCGCTGGTGGCGTTGATCTGCTCCAGGACCACCAGCCCCAGCCACGACCCGGTCACCCCGAGCCGCAGCCCGACGAAGAAGCCGGGCAGCGCGCCGGGGACGACGATCTCGCGGATGAAGGCGAGCTTCGACAGCCCCTGCACCTCGGCGAGTTCGACGAAGCGGTGGTCGATGCCGGACAGCGCGGCATGCGTGTTCAGGTAGATCGGGATGTAGACGACGATGGCGATGATCGCGATCTTGAAGGTCTCGCCGATGCCCAGCCAGAGGATGAACAGCGGGATCAGGCCGAGCGTCGGGATCGCCCGGTTGAGGTTGACCGTCCCGTCGATCAGCGCCTCCCCGGTCCGGGTCAGCCCGGACGCCAGCGCCAGCAGCACCCCGGCGGTCAGGCCGATCGCGAAACCGGACCCGGCCCGTTGCAGCGAGGTGAGGATGTCGTCGGTCAGCGTGCCGTCGGTCCACAGCCGGGCCCCGGTCTCCAGCACCGTCCAGGGTGCGGGCACGGCACCGGGGTCGAGCCGGCCGGCGGCCGAGGCGGCGGCCCACAGGGCGAGCAGCAGCAGTGGCCCGGTGAGCCGGGCGGCGGGCAGCCGTCGGCCGGGGGCGAGGCCGCGGCGGCGGGTGCCGGGCCGCTCGTCGGCGACGGCGGCGCGGGTGTGCTTCTGTGGAGGAGCGGTGGTCACGGTCGTCGTGGTCGTCGTGGTCATGGCGGTCACTTCCGGTACTCGGCCGGTACGGACGCGGCGGCGATGCCCTCGAAGCGGTGGTCGAAGAGCGTGCCGACGTCGAACCTCCTCACGAAGCCGCCCTCGGCGAGCAGATCGGCGGTCTCCTGCTCCCAGGCGATGGCCTCAGTCCAACTCGGCGGGAACAACGGCTTGTTGGCGAGGGCGGTGACGGCGCGGGCCTGGGGGAGGGTGAGGTTTTGCGTCTTGACGTAGAACTCCTCGTTCCAGACGCCCGGGTGCTCGTAACTCCAGACCTGGCCCTGGGCCCATCGCGGGATGTACGCGGCGACCGCCGCCGCCTTGGCCCGGTCGTTCAGCACGGAGACCGGCGCCCACAGCAGGTTGAGCAGGTCGACGACGTCGGTGGCGATCGTTCGGGCACCCTTGGACTCGTACTGCGCGAGATACGCCGGCGCCTGCGTGTTGCCCAGCGGGGCGATGTCGACCTGGCCCGACTGGAGGGCGGTCAGGAACTGGTTGCTGGTCAGCGGGACCAGGTCGACGTCGTCGTACGCCAGGCCCGCCCTCTTCAGCGCCCGCAGCAGGACGACACCCTGCGCCTGCCCCTGCGAGAAGGCGAGTTTGCGGCCCTTGAAATCCGCGATGTCACGGATGTCGCTGCCGGGCTTGGTGGCGAAGAGATAGTTCGGCTTGCGCGTGACGTTGATCGCGACGATCTTCGCGTCGAATCCCTGGTAATGCGCCTGGATCGGCGGAATACCCGCGTTGTTGGCGACGTCGAGGGACTTCGCGCGAAACGCGTTGATGACATCGGGACCGGCCCCGATGTTCAGCCAGCCCGACACCTTGAACGGCGGATCGGGCAGGTTCGCCAGCTTGAACTGGAGCTGCTGCACATTCTGGTAGGAGGCGATCTTCAAGCTGGTGCCGGCCGGCACCTTGTCGGCGAGAGGGGCGGTGGAGGCCCCCTCGGACCCGGCGGCCGCACTGCTCTCGGCGCAGCCGCTCAGCCCGGCGGCAGCGGCGGTGACCCCGAGCAGCGAGGTGAGGAAGAGGCGCCGGTCGACACCGGACGCACGGGAAACGGGCATGACGGAACTCCCTGAGGGAAAGGCAGGACAAAGCGCCGTACGAAGGCGGGAAAGCGTGCGTGATTCCGGGCCGGAAAAGGCCCGCGAAGGGAATTCACGCAGGAGGGGAAGAGCGCTCTGGGCGCGTCAACGCGTCAGCAACAAAGGGTGCGACAGCTCATGAGGAAGATGCTCCTGTTCCCGGACGGTGCCTGTCAACATCCGGAGTTTCTGAATTAATTCGGCTGAGGTGAGGAGGCCTGGGAAGCGGCCGCGGAGGCCGCGGTGAAGCGGCCGTGGAAGTAGCCGTGGAAGTAGCCGTCGAAGTCCCGCCCAGCAAGCTCAGCGGGTCCCGGTACAGCACGTCCAGGGCCACCGCCCCGCCCGCCACCGCGAGCACCGTGTCCGGAAAACTGGTCGGCGACACCGAGGCAGCCCGCTCCGCCCCCACCTCCGCCCGCAGCGCGGCCAGACAGTCCGCCCGGAACATGGCCCCCACCTCGGTGACGACCACGCTCTCCGGGTTGAGCACGTCCAGCAGCAGCCCGGCCGCCCGCCCCGTCATCCGCGCCCGCTCCAGCAGCAGCCGTACGGCCACCGCGTCGCCGTCGGCCGCGGCGGCGACCACGTGCATCGGATTCGTCCCGTCGGTCAGGCCGGCGGCGCGGGCCCGCCGGCACAACGTCCGCTCGCTCAGCTCCGCCTGGAGGCAGCCGGTGCGCCCGCAGTCGCACGGCTCGGTGCCGCCGGCCAACGGCAGATGGGCGATGGCGCCCGCCTGCGAACGCGGCCCGTGATGCACCTGGTCATGGGTGGCGAACGCCGCGTCGACCATGTTCCCGACGAACAGATGCAGCAGACTGCGGCTGCCGCGGGCCCGCCCGAACAACCGCTCCGCGTCCACCAACGCCCGCGCGTGCCCGTCCACATGGACCGGCAGGCCCGTACGAGCGCCGACCAGTTCACGCACCGGCACGTCCCGCCACCCCAGCAGCGGATGGTCGACGACGGTCCCCGAATCCCGGTCCACCCATCCGCCCACGGCCACCCCCACCCCCAGCGGGTGGCGGCCCGACGCCTTCGCGCACAGCGCGGCCAGCCCCTCGGCGGCCCGCGCCAGCACCACGGCCGGCTCGGTGCCCCGGTGCTTCACCTCCCGCCGCGCCAGCACCCGCCCCCGCAGATCGAGCAGCGCGACCGTCGTGTACGGCACGGCCACATGAACCCCGCCCACCACGAACCGCGTGCCGTCCAGGTCCACGGGGACGTGTGGCCGGCCGACGCCGTTGCTGCGCCGCGGCAGATCGGCCTCCCGGACCAGCCCCAGCCCGGCGAGGCGGGCGCAGTGGTCGGTGACGGAGGCGGGGGACAGCCCGGTCAGCCGGGCGATGGTGCTGCGCGCCACCGGCCCGTGCTCCAGCACGGACCGCAGGATCACACTGGCGCTCGTACGCCGCCGGTCACGGTCGGCGACACGCGGAACGGGGTTGAAGGCAACGGGAACTGTCGCGGTATGGGGCATGGCGATTCCTCAAGGGCCGGTCCGACACTGCGCCGTCGTCGTACGAGGCGCCACGGATCGGCTCCGCCCGCCTCAGACCGGAGGGCGACAGGCGGCCGCGCCCACGCGTCGCAGATCGACGTGGCGACGCGAGCGGAAGTTCAGGGCCTGGGCAACCATGCGCCCGAAACTAACAAAGCCGCCGACCGCTGCCCAGGCGGCGACCGACGGGTGAGACGGCGGTGGTCCCGTCGCCGAGACGGATGCCCGCGCGCCCGGACGCCCCGCCCGGTCCGATTGGCGAAACCCCACAGACGCCCGCCGAGCGCCCCGCGTTGCCGCCACCACCCCACCTCAGTGACCAGGGTCACGCCGTACCGCGTGTAGCCGCCCGCCTTTGTCCGGAGCCCACCAAGCCCGTGCTCGCCCGTTTGTCGACCACTGACGGAGATCGGTCCGAGTCCCCTGGGATAGCGTCACGGTGTCCCCGAACCGCACCTACCTCGCGGAGTCCCCATGAGCACCGCCGCCGCCACCTCCGTCAGCCCCGGACGGGTCCTCGCCGACCTGATCCCGGCCTCCCGCGTCCGCGACATCGCGCTCGTGCTCGGCGGCGCCGCGCTCACCGGAATCGCCGCCCAGATCGCGGTCCCCGTGCCCGGCTCCCCGGTGCCGGTGACCGGCCAGACCTTCGCCGCCCTGCTGGTCGGCACGACCCTCGGCGCCCGGCGCGGCTTCCTCTCCCTCGCCGTCTACGCCCTGGTCGGCATGGCGGGCGTGCCGTGGTTCGCCGAGGGCGGCTCCGGCGCCGGCGCGGTCTCCTTCGGCTACGTCCTCGGCATGATCCTCGCCTCGACGGTGGTCGGCGCCCTCGCCCGCCGCGGCGCCGACCGCTCGGTCGCGCGCATGGCGGGCACGATGCTGGTGGGCTCGGCGATCATCTACGCGATCGGCGTGCCCTACCTCGCCTACGCCGCCGACATCTCCGCCTCCGCCGCGATCGCGGCCGGGCTGACCCCCTTCCTGATCGGCGACGCCCTCAAGGCGGCCCTGGCGATGGGTCTGCTGCCCACCGCCTGGAAGCTCATCGAGCGCTGAGACGGCGGAAGTCCGCCGGAGAGGCTCGCCGGGCCACCGAGAGGTGACCATGGCGGGCCTCTCCCGCGTTCCCGCCGGTACCGCCTCAGCGCCCCTGGGGCCGCGGCCGTCGCCGGGACCACCACACCCCGGTGGCGCCCGCCGTGAGCAGGGCGGCGCCGACGGCGCCGAGCGGCAGGACGTCCCGTCCGGGAGCGCCGGTGCGGGGCAGTTCGCCGCCCTCCGGTGCCACGGGCGTGTTGTCGGTGCCGAGGAGCAGCGGCGTGGCGGGCGCGTTCGGCGACGGGTTCGTCGTACCGAAGGGCACCGGCCCCTGCTGCCAGAACGTCTTGGACCCGTCCGAGGTCTGCACGGGCAGACAGATCTTCCCGGTGCTGCCGAGATCGAAGGTCGCGGCGGCGGCATACGACTTCGAGGCACCGGCCGCCAGATTGTCGATGGGGCAGGAAAAACCGCTGTTGGAGCCCTCCGGCAGATCTCCTTCCGCAATCTGCGAACAGCCCGGAACGCCGGTGACCTTCAGCCCGTCGAAACCGACGACCAAAAGCCGAATAGCGCCGCTCTCCTTGGTTCCGCCATTTTTCACGGTGGCGGTGATCGTCGTTTTCCGCGACCCGTTGTCGACCGAGATCTTCTCGGCCAGCAGCGTGGTCAGTTCGACGCCCGCGGGCGCCTGGTCGACGGACTTTCCCCCCTTGTCGCTGCCGGGTTCCGGGCCCCTCGCCACGGCAGGCACGGTAAGGATCATCACCGCCGAGAAAGATGCGGTGACCAGCGATCCGGCGATGGCCGTCATGCGACGAGAACTCATGTTCGTCCCCCTTGGGTGCGCCTGAATTCGCACTACCCGAAGAGGTACCACAAGATTTCTCCGCACTATGCTGGCACGGCATCAAGTGTGACCATTGTGTGCCGGTGGAAGGCAATGGAGGGGGTGCGGGACGTTGCCGGGAAACAGGGGAGTAGCGGGAAATGCGGGAGGCCCGGGAAATTGGGGTGATCCGAGGGTCGCGGGATCCCTGGGGAATTCGGGACCACCGGGAAGTTCGGAACCGCCGGGACCCCCGGGAAACCGGGAGCCGTCGGGAGCGTCGGGAGCGCCGGGACGGTCGGGAAATCCGGGAAACGCGCGAAATGCGGAAACTCCGCGGACTCCGGGGCCCGGCGGGGATTCGCGTGGCGTGAGGGGCGGCGAAGGTGTCCCCGGGCTGCTGGTGGCGGGGCGCTACCGGTTGGTGGAGAGCATCGGAGAGGGAGGCATGGGGCGGGTGTGGCGGGCCGTCGACGAGATGCTCGACCGGCTCGTCGCCGTGAAGGAGATGCGCATGGACGGCATCGACGTGGAGGACTCCCGCACCCGCCGCGAACGCACCCTGCGCGAGGCCAGGGCGACGGCCCGCATCGACCACCCCCACGTCGTCCGCGTCTACGACGTCGTCGACGAGGGCGAACGCCTCTGGATCGTCATGGAGTTGGTGGCCGGCCGCAGCCTGGAGCGGATCACGGCCGAGACGGGCCCCCTCGGCCCGCGCGAGACGGCCCGGATCGGCCTCGGCCTGGTCGCGGCCCTGCGGCAGGTGCACGCGCGGGGCGTCCTGCACCGCGACATCAAACCGGGCAACGTGCTGGTGGAGGACGCCGGACAGCGCGTCGTCCTCACAGACTTCGGCATCGCCGCCCTCCAGGACGCGAAGGCGCTGACGATCGTCGGCATGCTCGTCGGCTCCCCCGACTACATGGCCCCCGAGCGCATCGCCGGCCGCCCCCAGGGCCCGCCCTCCGACATCTGGTCCCTGGGCGCCACCCTCTGCGCGGCCCTGGCCGGCCACTCCCCCTTCTCCCGCGAGACGACCCTGGCCACCCTGCACGCCGTCCTCTACGAGGAGCCGCAACTCCCCGCTCGGGCAGGACCGTTGCGGGAGATCCTCGCGGCAGCCCTGGAGAAGGAGCCCACCCTGCGGGCCGGCCTGGCGGACCTCGAATCAGCCCTGCGCCTGGTGGCGGACCCCCCACCGCCGGTGGCCCATGAGGAGGAACCACCGCCCCCGACCCTGATACGCGCCC
>NZ_JARGEF010000132.1:0-21784 GCF_033794725.1 Streptomyces sp. ID05-39B
GCTCGGCGCTGGAGGCGTTCGCGGACGCCTCGAAGGTGGCCGGTGCGGGGCCCGGTGCGGTGGGGCGCGTTTAGAATTCGCGGGTGAACGACCCCGTATCCCCGGCGGATGCCCTCCATGAGTTGCTCGACGGGCTTCCGGCCCGGCAGGCCGGTCTGGCCGTGGAGCGGCTCATCGCGAACTATCGCGGGGCGACCCCGACCGACGCCCCGATCCTCCGTGACCGCGCGGACGTCGCCGCGTATGCCGCGTACCGCATGCCGGCCACCTTCGAGGCGGTCCGCTCGGCGCTGGAGGCGTTCGCGGACGCCGTCCCGGACTGGACGCCCGGCAGCCACGTCGACGTCGGCGGGGGCACGGGCGCGGCGACCTGGGCGGTCGGCGCGACCTGGCCGGGCCGCCGCCCGGTGACGGTGCTGGACTGGTCGGAGCCCGCCCTGGCCGTCGGCCGGGAGCTGGCCGCGTCGAACCCGGCCCTGGCACACGCCCGCTGGCAGCGCGCCCGGATCGGCTCCGCGCTCACCCTGGAGCCGGCCGACCTGGTCACCGTCTCGTACGTGCTCAACGAACTGCCCGCCGCCGACCGAGCCGCCCTCGTGGACGCGGCAGCCGCCGCCGCGCAGGCCGTGGTGATCGTCGAGCCGGGCACCCCGGACGGCTACGGCAGGATCATCGAGGCCCGGGACCGGCTGATCGCGGCCGGCTTCCGTGTCGCCGCTCCCTGCCCGCACAGCGCGGCCTGCCCGATAGTGCCGGGTGAGGACTGGTGTCACTTCTCGGCACGGGTGAGCCGTTCCTCCCTGCACCGCCAGGTCAAGGGCGGCTCGCTGCCGTACGAGGACGAGAAGTTCGGCTACGTGGCCGCCGCCCGCTTCCCCGTCGACCCGGCCCCGTCCCGCGTCGTGCGACGCCCGCAGATCCGTAAGGGCCAGGTGCTCCTCGACCTGTGCGAGGCGGAGGAGCGGCTGACGCGGACGACGGTGTCCAAGCGGCACGGCGACCTGTACAAGGCGGCCCGGGACGCCGACTGGGGCGACGCCTGGCCGCCGCCGCCCGCCTCCTGACCCGCTCCCGTACGCTGCGGCGCCATGAACGCCATGCGAACTGCCGCAGAGTCGGAGTCGGAGTCGGAGTCGGAGTCCAGGATCGCGGTGGTGACCGGTGCCGGTTCCGGCATCGGCCGCGCGGTCGCCGTGGAGCTGCTGCGCGCGGGCTGGTCGGTGGCCCTGGCCGGCCGCCGCACCGCAACCCTGGAGGAGACGGCAGCGCTGGTGCCGGACGCCGCGAGTCTCGCCGTACGGACGGACGTCTCACGCCCTGAGGAGGTGGCGGCCCTGTTCGCCGCCGTGCGCGAGCGGTTCGGCCGCCTCGACCTGCTGTTCAACAACGCGGGCACGTTCGGTCCCGGTGGGGTTCCGGTGGAGGAACTCCCCTACGACGCCTGGCGGCACGTGGTGGACACCAACCTCAACGGGGCGTTCCTGTGCGCGCAGGCGGCGTACCGGCAGATGAAGGAGCAGGAGCCGCGGGGCGGGCGGATCATCAACAACGGGTCGGTCTCCGCGCACGCGCCCCGCCCGCACTCCGTCGCCTACACCGCGACCAAGCACGCGCTGACCGGCCTGACCAGGTCCCTGTCGCTGGACGGGCGGGCGTACGGCATTGCGGTCGGGCAGATCGACATCGGCAACGCGGCGACCGACATGACGTCGCGCATGCGGACGGGCGCCTTGCAGGCCAACGGCGAGATCGCGCCGGAGCCGGTGATGGACGTGGCCGACGTGGCGCGCACCGTGCGGCACATGGCGGAGCTGCCGCTGGAGGCGAACGTGCAGTTCGCGACGGTGCTGGCGACGGCGATGCCGTACGTGGGACGTGGCTGAACGGTCAACCTGCACAAACGGAGTTGAACATTCCGCACCATAAGGGCCGGTCGGGGACTTATGCTCGACGCCTCCTCCACAATTGCTTCACAGTTGGAGGGGAGAGCTTCCGCCGACCACACCGAGGGGGGAGGCCGGCAGCCGTTCCGCCGTACCGGATGGGGGTGGACCTCGCGTGAGCGCCCCGCGAGGTGCGCACCGGACCGCGGAACGGCTGCCGTCCACCATGGGAGTACGGGGACCGTGCCCGCCCGGCCTCCTCGCGACTCCTGCCGGCTACGCCTGTCCGGTCTCGAAGCGGGAGATGCGGCCGTCGTCCTCGACGACGAAGCTCCACCTGGTGCGCATCTCGCCCCAGGTGTCGTTGCTGTAGCGGGCGAGGAGGGCCCGGCCGCCGTCCGACTCGCTGTCGACCTCCAGATGACCGTGGGAGGAGAAGATCTCCCGGTCGATCCATTCGGTGAGATCGCGGTCGGAGCCGTCGTCGGCCATGGTCGCGTCCGGGGTGAGCTGCTTCAGAAAGGCCTCCCGGTCATGGGCGTTGACCGCGGAGACGAAGGCCCGGACGGCCGGGTCGGTGAGTTTTCCGGCATGGATCGTCATACGTGTCAGCCTCACACCACACCTGACCGCCCCGCCACCCGAACGGCTTTCGGGGCGGAGCGGTCAGGTGTGAGGGGTGCGACGGTGGACACGCGGAGAGGGCTGTCCCGTTGTCCGCTCGCTGCTGTACGTCCGCTCATCCTCCCTGGAGTCACCGTGACCTGTTACGACCGACGCGATCTGGGCCTGCTGCTGCTCCGGCTGGGAACCGGCGGGGTGCTGATGGCGCACGGCGCGCAGAAGCTGTTCGGCTGGTTCGGCGGCCACGGCCTGGAAGGCACAGGTCAGTTCATGGAGTCCGTCGGCTACGCGCCGGGCAGGGCGAGCGCCACGGCGGCGGGCCTGGCGGAGACCGGCGGTGGCGCACTCCTCGCACTGGGCCTGGCCACCCCGGCGGCCGGGGCCGCGGCGGCGGGCGCGATGGCGGGCGCCTCCGCCGTCCACGTACCCAACGGCTTCTTCGCGCAGAGCGGCGGCTACGAGTACGCCGCCTCCCTCGGCCTCACCGCCGCCGGCCTCGCCGTCACCGGTCCCGGGCGCCTCTCCCTGGACCACGCCGTCGGCCACACGGTCAACCGGAACTGGATGGTCCCGGCCGCCCTGGGCGTGACGGCGGCGGCCACGGCGGTCGTCGTCGGCCTGCGCACGAAGCGGCTGCGGCGGCGCGAGGAGGGGGAGCAGGAGGCACTGTTCGAGGAGTAAGGGGGAGGCAGCCGCCGTTCGAGGAGTGAGGAGGCTGGGCAGGCTGCGCCCATGAACGACAGCCGACCCGACGCCCCGCACGACTCCCTCTCCCTCTCCGCCGGGACCGGACTCTGGGAAACCGTGGACGCCCTGTGCGCCTGGCTCGACGCCGGTCAGCCGGTCGGCGGCCGGGAGGGCCTGCTGCTGCGGATGCTGAAACTGTCCGAGGAGGTCGGCGAGGTCGCCCAGGCGGTGATCGGCGCGACGGGCCAGAACCCCCGCAAGGGCACCTCACACTCCTGGGAGGACGTCCAGTCGGAGTTGTGCGACGTGGTCATCACGGCGCTCGTGGCACTCCGGACGCTGACACCGCAGGCACGGGAGGTGTTCGCGGCGCACCTGGCGCGGGTGGCAGGGCGGTCAGTGGGAACGGGCTCGGCCGGCCCCGCCCACTGACACGCACCCGGCCTCGTCCCGCGGTCGTCTGCGCGAGGGCCATCCCACCGCCGCCATCCCGCCGCCGCCGTCCTGACGCCGCCTCCTCGTGCCGGTCCTTCCTTGTCGGTGGTGTGGGGCGTGTGGGACGGTGGGCGGCATGATGAAGTACGTCGCACTGCTGCGCGGCATCAACGTCGGGGGCCACGCCAAGATCGCGATGAAGGATCTCCGCGAGCTGTTCGGCGAGATGGGGTTCGACGAGGTCCAGACGTATCTGCAGAGCGGGAACGTGGTGTTCGCCGACCCCGCGGGTGCCGCACCGGGCGAACTGCGGGAGCGGATCGAGAAACGCCTCTCCGACGGGCTGGGCGTACCGGCGAGCGTGCTGCTGCGCACCGGCGAGTCGCTGGCCCGGACGGTCGCCGCCAATCCGTATCTGGACCGCGAGGACGACCCGACCAAGCTGCACGTCACCTTCCTCGCCGAGAGGCCGACCGCCGAGCAGGCGGCCGGCCTGCAGACGCCCGCCGGGGAGACTGCCGAGTTCACCCTGGTCGGCGACGAGATCCACCTGCATGTGCCGGGCGGCTACGGGCGGACCAAGCTGAACAACACGTTCATCGAGCGCCGGCTGGGCATCGCCGCCACCACCCGCAACTGGAAGTCCGTCAACGCCCTGCGTGCGATGGCGTCCTGACGGGCGCGGGGTCAGCCCAGCA
This sequence comes from Streptomyces sp. ID05-39B, assembly GCF_033794725.1. Taxonomy (NCBI): domain Bacteria; kingdom Bacillati; phylum Actinomycetota; class Actinomycetes; order Kitasatosporales; family Streptomycetaceae; genus Streptomyces; species Streptomyces sp. ID05-39B. Next base: position 4,328 of record NZ_JARGEF010000132.1, read on the forward strand.
GGTTGATCGGGACTCTGTCGAAGCCCCGGTTGCCGAGGCCCGGGTGGCGCACCGCCGGAGCGGCGGGCTCCAGTTTCGGGAAGCGGGCCAGCAGCCGGCCGAACACCACCTCGGCTTGCAGGCGGGCCAGGTGCGCGCCCAGGCAGTGGTGGATGCCGGCCGCGAAGGAGAGGTGACCGTTCTCCTTGCGGGCGACGTCGAAGGCGTCCGGGTCGTCGAAACGCTCCGGGTCGTGATTGGCGGCGCCGAGCATCATCATCACGCCCTGGCCGGGCTTGAGTTCGGTGCCCGCGAAGCTGTGCGGCTCCAGCACGGTGAACACGTCGAACTGGGACGGCGAGTCGAAGCGCAGCATCTCCTCGACCGCCGAGGGCAGCAGTGCGGGGTCCTCGGTGAGGCGCCGCCGCGACTCGGGGAAACGGAACAGCGCGTCCAGTCCGTTGCCGATCAGGTTGGCGGTGGGCGTGTTGCCCGCGCCGAACAGCAGCAGCGCGGTGGCGATCACTTCGGTCTCGTCCAGCGCGTCGGCCGAGGTGGTCGCGAGCCGGCTGAGCAGGTCGTCCTGCGGGCGCTGCCGCTTCTCGGCGATGAGGCCGCCGAGGTAGGAGGCGAGATGCGTCTGGGCGGCGACGCCGCGGTTGATCTCCGCGGGGCCGGCGGCCGGTTCCATCAGCAGGCCCAACTCGTGGATGACCGGGACCAGTTCGGCCCGGTCGGCCTCCGGGATGCCGAGCAGGTCGCCGATGGTGCTGACCGGCAGCGGCATCGCCAGTTCGGTCATCAGGTCGGCGCCTGGCCGTGCCGCCAGCCGGTCGAGAAGGCCGTCCACGCGCCGGGTGACGCCCTCGCGCAGCGCCTCGACGTGCCGGCCGGTGAAGGCGGAGCTGACGATCCGTCGTAGCCGGGTGTGCTGCGGCGGATTGGTGAGGATCATGCTGTGCTGCATCAGCTCCATGACGCCGCGCAGGTCGTCCTTGGCGACGTCCTTGAGCTGGAGCTTCAGCCACTCGTCGCCCTTGCCGAACGAGCGGTTGCGCAGTGCCGCGTTGCAGTCCACATGTCGGCTGAGCACCAGGGTGCCGTCGCTGGTGAGCAGCGCGGGCGCTGCGTCGCGGAGCTGGTGGTAGAGGGGGTAAGGGTCCTCCACCGGCTGCATCATGATCGTATAGAAGAGCTGTTCGGCTTCGGCGTCGGCGCGAGCCACGACGGGCTCCGCTGGGGGCCTGGCGGGCATGAGTTCTCCCTTCACTGTCGCAGGGTGACCGATGGTCAGCCGCTGGTGAGCTGTGCGCGCAGCTGGTGCTTGAGCACCTTCCCCATCACGCCGCGGGGCAGGGCGTCGACGAGCTGGAAGCGGGTCGGGATCTGGTGCGGCTCGAGCCGCTCGGCGAGCGCCGCCCGGACGGCGGGCAGGTCGCCGTCGTCGGCGAGCACCAGGACGGCGGCCAGTTCCGCCTGGTCGGTGCCGGCCACCGGCACGCCCAGCACGGCGGCCTGTTCGACGCCTGGGCACTCGTACAGCGCTGCCTCGGTGTGGATGGTGGAGACCAGCTTGCCGTCGACGGTGACGGCGTCGGCCGCCCGGTCGAACAGGTGGAGTTCGCCCTCGGCGTCCAGGTAGCCGAGGTCGCGGGTGCGGGTCCAGTCGTCGGTGAGCTGCTCCTCGCGCTCGGTGCCCTCCAGGAAGAGGCGCTTGGGTGCGCCGCAGCGCAGCCAGATCTCGCCGATCTCACCGGTGGCGACGGGGTTGCCGTCGGCGTCGGCGACGAGCAGTTCGGAGCCCTCGCCGGGGCGGCCGACGCAGAACGGCCGGGACACGTCGAAGGTGGCGGCGATCACCGCGGGCACCGCCTCGCGGGCCGCGTACACCGAGGTGACCTGGGCGTTGGGCATCATCCGCTTGAGCGCGGAGGCGGTGGCCGGCGGAAGCGGCGCGGAAGCGGTGGCCAGCGTCTCGACGCACGACAGGTCGTGGGTCTCGTGGATCTTCCCGGCGACCATCTGGATGCCGATCCACGGGGTGAACATCACCGAGACGATCTGGTACTGCTCGATGAGTTCGCCCATGCGGTCGACGTCGTTGACCGGGCAGAGCACCAGGGTCGCCGGGTTGGTCAGCGCGATGGCCATCGTGGTGGCGCTGGAGGTGGTGCCGAGCGGGATCGGGGCGAGCAGCGGCTTCGGCTTGCCGAGCTGCTTGAAGCCCTCGGGACCGCGTCCGAAGGTCAGGTTGCCGTGCGGGGTGGCGATCGCCTTGGCCGCTCCGGTGGTGCCGGAGGTGTAGAGGATGTCGGCGAGGTCGTCGGGCTTCAGCTCGACCTTGACGGGGGTGGAGTCGCCGCTGTCGACCTCGTCGACGGTGGCGGCCCAGCCCTCGAAGCCCTCGGGCACCACGACGTCCTGGCCGCGGACCAGGCCGGTGACCTGGCACTGGGCGATCCTGCGGTTGAACTCGGCGGCGGAGATGTCCCTGTGCATGTGCACGGCGGTGGCACCGGCGTTGACGATGCCGAGGTAGGCGATCGCGTAGTCGATCCAGTCGAGGCCGCCGAACAGCAGGGCGATCCGCTCTCCGCGGCTGGTACCCCGGTTGAGCAGGCCACGCGCGACCGCGTTGGCCCTCTTGTACCACTCGCCGTAGCTGAGTGTCCGTTCCCCGTTGATGTTCACGACGATCTGGTCGGGATGGATCTCGGCGCGCAGCCGGAGCAGGTCGGGAACAACCAGCGCGGGTGTGGCGACGGACATGTGCATACCCCCAAGGCCCTGGGATTGTCGGCGGGCCGACGCTACCCAGCGGGCCCGGCCGACCGACGTACAGGATTGAGCAGTTGAGGGAAACGGTGGATCCGGGAGTGCGGTGGTTCCGGGGCAGCCGAAACGGGCCCGCCGCGGCTGCGGCGGGCCCGTGGGCCGGGGCGGGTCAGCCCTGGCGGGTCAGCCCTGGCTGATGCAGAACGGGTGGCCGGCCGGGTCCAGGAAGACCCGCCAGCGCTCGCCGCCGGGCTGGGTCTCCGCCTTGGCGGCGCCGAGCTCCAGCACCCACTTCTCGGCGGCGTCCAGGTCCTCGGCGGAGAAGTCGAGGTGGAACTGCTGCGGGACGCTCTGGCCGGGCCACTGCGGAGCCTGGTAGTCGGCGACCTTCTGGAATCCCATGGCCGGGCCGCCGTTGCCGTCCAGGCCCGCGAAGTCGTCCGACTTGTACGAGACCTTCAGGCCGCTGAGCTCCGAGTAGAACTCGGCCAGCTCGGTGGGGTTGGAACAGTCGAGGGTGACGCCGTAGTACTTGGTAAGCACGGGCACGCCGAAACTCCTTAGGTGCAGGTACATGGATTCAGAGGTGGCCGAAAATCAGCGCACGACATCCGTCGGCTCGGGTCGAGGACCGGCAAGCCGAGAGTGACTGTATTTCAGAACTACCGTGTCCGCACACAAAAAGGCAATGTGCGAGGCACGCATTCCTGAGTCGAAGGCTACTCGGTGTGGTGACACAGGACTTGGAGTTCCCCTCATTCGACTCCGCCGAGGCGTTCGTGACTTGGCGCGCCGAAAACCACGTGTGCTCTCCCGGCTTCTCACTCGGGCAAGGTGAACAGCAAGTGGTCCGAGGCCGAACGAACCGGCCGGGGGCGACAAGTTCCGCCCTTTGCCGGTCACCGCGCTAGCCCTGCAGCAGGGCCAGCAGTTCGGGGGTGTAGAGCTCGGAGACCGGGCGGACCCCGGCCACCGTGTCGAAGTACCGCTGGGTGAGGTCCTCGCTGGTGCTGACCGCCCGCAGCAGCGCCAGGCGCTTGTCTCGGGCGTCTGCCTGGGCGACCAGCAGAGTGCCCTGGTACGGGGGCGTCAACTGCTGGACCACTTCGGTTCCGTAGGCCTCCAGGGCGGCGGTCAGCCGGGGCTCGTCGTGCAGGCCCCCGGCGACCGCGTCGACCAGCAGCTCGGCCTGGAGGAAGGCGTCGCCGATGCCGCGTGCGGTGATCGAGTCCTTGTGGTGGGCGGCGTCGCCGACCAGCGCCCAGCCGGGGCCCGACGTCTCCCGGAAGTAGTTGCGCTGGTCGCCGGTGCCGCGCAGCCGTTCGGTCTGCTCGGCCCGCTCCATCTGCGCGAACAGAGCCGGGGCGTTGACCTTGACGCCCTCCCGGTAGGCGGCGAAGGCGTCGGTGCGGACCTCCTCGAAGCGGTCCTGCGGGAAGTACGCGGAGATCAGCACCGCGTCGTTGGTGGGGACGGCGGAGACCCAGCCGCGTTCGCCCTCGTACAGCTCGAAGTCGGTCTTGGGGCCGTCCCAGAAGGTGTAGTAGGCGCAGGTCAGCCGCGGGTGTTCGACCGTGGTGCGGGCGCCGGCCAGCTCGGCGACGGTGGAGCGCATGCCGTCCGCGCCGACCACCAGCCGGGCGCGTTCGACGGTGGGCCGACCGCCGGGTGTGGTGCAGCGCACGCCGACCACCCGGCCGTCCTCGACCAGCAGCTCGCTGACGCCGCAGCGGTCGCGGAACTCGACGCCGGCGGCCACCGCGCCCTCGACCAGGATCTCGTCCAGCCGGTGGCGGCGGGGGGCGTACGAGGCGTGCACCGTGCCGTTCGGGCCGGCGCAGCCGGCCAGACGGACGTCGTCGATCTCGTAGACGGTCCGGTCGAGCGGTGGGCAGCCGGTGGCCTTGACGGCGTCCAGCAGGCCCCAGCGCTCCAGGCGGGACACGCCGGGCTGCTGGATGTACAGCGTGGAGAGGGTGTCGGTGCGAAACGCCGCCCGGTCCAGCAGCAGGACCCGGTAGCCCTGCCGGGCGAAGAGCATGGCCGTCGGCCCGCCCGCGCATCGCGCGCCCACCACGATCACGTCCCACTCCACGACGAGCCACCTCCCGCAGCGGTCCGGGCCGGCGCTGTCCGCGCTGCGCCCACTGCGGGCCCGACCGTACGCAGCCCGGGAGTTCGGGGCCGCCCACTTTTGAGCGTGCCCCGCGGCGACCGGCCGTGCGAGGTCGCCGCGGGATGTCCCCTCACCGTGGCGAAGCAGTGGCAGAACGGCACCGGGGCGGCTACGGGCGGATCAGCGGCAGGATCAGGTCGTCGACCACGGAGACCACCAGTTCGTCGGGGACCGGCGAGGGGTCGCTCAGGAAGCGCTGGACCAGCATGGCCGGGCCGATGCCGGTGATCAGCGGGCTGATCGAGCCCTTGCGGACCTCGCCGCGTTCGGCGGCCCGTTCCAGGATCCGCCGGAACACGTCCTGGCGGGGGGCGACCACCCGTTCGTTGACGATGCCCATGAACGGCCGGTCCCGGTCCATCTCGGCGAGCAGGCTCTGTACGGCGCGGCCGACCGGGGAGTTGAGCACCGTGGCCTTCTCGCGCATGTGCTCGATCAGGTCCTCGCGGACGCCGGCCCCCTCCGGGAGGTCGTCGGGTGACGGCAGCCTGTTGTCGAGGGCGTCGACCACCAGCGCGGCCTTGTTGGACCAGCGCCGGTAGATCGCGGCCTTGCCGGTGTGCGCGGTGGCGGCGACCGAGTCCATGGTCAGGCCGGCGTAGCCGACGTGGGCCAGCTGTTCGATCACGGCGTCGAAGATGGCCTGCTCAAGGGCCTTTCCCCGGCGCCGGATCGGTGTACCGGCGACCGTGAATGACCGGGCGTCAGCTGTCATGGCATCCCCCATCCGAGCGACAAGTGAACTCTTGCGTTCCCAATTTGTTGCACGGTAGGGTCCAGCATAGGAAACTGTGTAGTGCCTTATCGAAGATCGAAAGTACGATGCCCGAGCTGGACGCTTCCCCCCTGACGGCCCCGGCGCCACGATGTGGCCGCCGCAGCGGCACGGCTCCTGCCGTGATCGCCGTCGCGCGGCTCATGGTGGCGCTCGACGCGACCATCGTGAACGTCGCCCTGCCGCGGGTCCATAGCGCCGCCGGGATTTCCACCCCGAAGCTGTCCTGGGTGGTCGACGCCCACCCGCGACGCGGGTGTACCGGTCCGCATCCCCGCGATACCGGCCGCGCCCGGGGCGGACCTCGACGGGTCCGGCCCCGCGGACGCGGTCAGGGACGTCCCTGCGCCGCGATGAGCGCAACCGGAGCGGGACCCGGGGTGTCCTGCCTGCTACCGGTCGGCGAGTTCCTGGCGCAGGATCCGCTTGAGCACCTTGCCGGTGATGCCGCGCGGCAGCGACTCCCGGGCCTCGACCAGGACGGGCAGCTGGTGCGGCTCGAGCAGTCCGGCGAGGAAGGCGGGCAGTTCACCGACGGCCGCCGGGTCCTCCAGCACCACCACCGCGGCCGGGCCCGAGCCCGCGGCGACCACCGCGGCCTCGCGGACCGCCGGGTGCTCGTACAGCGCCGCCTCGACGGCCACCGAGGAGACCCGCACCCCTGCGCCGCCGTCGAGCACGTCGTTGCCGCGGTCGAACAGGTGCAGCCAGCCCTCCTCGTCGAGGTGGCCGAGGTCGCCGGTGCGGATCCAGCCGTCGATCCGCACCTCGGCGTCACGCCGGGCGTCCAGGTAGTGGCGGCCGGGCGCGGCGGAGCGCAACTGGATCTCGCCGACCTCACCGAGCGGGAGTTCGGCGCCCAGGGCGTCGGCGATCCGGACGTCGCTGCCGCGGGCGGCCCGGCCGAGGGTGCTGGGGCGGGCCGGGTCGAAGGTGTTGACGACAACCGCGGGGACCGCCTCGGACTGCGAGTAGGCGGTGTTCAGCTCCGAGGCCGGGAACAGTTTCAGCAGTCCGCGGCTGAGCGCGGGGGCCAGCGGGGCGGAGGCGATCGCCACCCGCTCGACGCAGCTGAGGTCGTACCGTTCGCCGAGCCGGGCGGCCAGCATCCGCATCGCGATCCACGGGGTGATCATCACCGAGCCGATCCGGTGACGGCTGATCAGTTCGGCCATCCGCTCCACGTCGTCCACGGCGACCAGCACCAGCGCCGACGGCGAGGTGACCGCGATGATGGCCACCGTGGTGGCGCTGGAGGTGGTGCCCAGCGGCATCGGGGCGAGCAGCGGGGTCGGGTTCTCGAACTGCAGCAGGCCCTCGGGGCCGCGCCCGAAGGTGAGGTTGCCGTGCGGGTTGGTGAATGCCTTGGCCGGCCCGGTGGTGCCGGAGGTGTAGAGCACGTCGGCGATGTCCTCGGGGGCGAGCGGCACGTCGACCGGCGTCTCGTCACCGCTGTCCAGTTCGGTGACCTCGGCGGTCCAGCCGGTGAAGCTCGCGGGCGGGCGCAGCGGGCTGCTGTGGATCACCCCGGCGACCTCGCACTCGGCGAGCCGGCGTTCGATCTCGCGTTCGCCGAGCCGGTCGCTGAGGTGGACGGCGGTGGCGCCGACGCTGAGCACGGCGAGGTAGGCGACCGCGTAGCCGGTCCAGTCCATGCCGCCGTACAGCAGGCCGATCCGGCGGCCCTTGGTGACGCCGGCGGCGAGCAGGCCGTGGGCGGTGCGGTCGACCCGGCGCTGCCAGTCGCCGTAGTTCAGTGCGTCGGTTCCGTCGATGTTGAGTGCAATACGGTCCGGATACCGTTCGGCCCGCTGGCGCAGCAGATCGGTGACTCGGACCACGGTGCTCGCTCGTTCCATGTCGACTCCTCGACCGCAGGGCTGGAAATCCCACGCTACGAAGCCGCTATCGCCTTATCTGCTCAGAATTGCGCGACTGCCGTGGCGCCTTGCGGTATACCGTCGAGAGGTTGGTGAACAGTACGCATTTTTTCGGACCGACCGGAGAGAGCTGATCATGACTCGGATTGCTAATTCCGCGTGGGAGACATCCTCCTGGGAAGAATCCAACTATTTCGAGCCCGCGGACGGTCCGCCGCTTATCCGCGCCGATGTGAAGCGTGTCTTCCACGGTGATGTGGAAGGCACCGGCGAAGCGGTCCTGCTGTGCTGCCGTCCGGACGAGAAATCGGCCGGATACGTCTCCACCGAGCACATCGTCGCCACGCTGGCGGGACTCTCCGGCACCTTCGTGGTCCAGCACGGGGCGTCGATGGGCGCCGAGCAGCCGCAGACCATCGGCTTCGTGGTCCCGAACTCCGGCACCGGCGGCCTGACCGGTCTCAGCGGCACCTGCGCCTTCGGCCACGACGAGGAGGGGAAGGCGTACTTCCGCCTGGAGTACCAGCTGCCGTGAGACGACGACGTCCCCGCACCGGCAGCGGCCGGTCCGGGGACGTCGTGCGTTCAGCGCGCGATGATCTCCAGGGCCACCGCGGGCCGGCCGCCGAACCGCCGGCCGACCAGTTCGGCGAAGGCCTTCATCGGCTCGGCGACGCTGGTGACCGGCGGATTGAGGCCGCCCAGGTAGGCGCGGTGTGCCTCCAGGGAGGCGATGCCCGCCTCCAGATGGTCGGTGACGTCGACGGCGTGGGTGGGCTGCGGGGAGTTGGCCATCGCCACGTACGTGACGCCCGACCAGGGCTCCAGGCCGAGGTCCTCGAAGATCCACCGGTTGCCGGCGTCACCGACGGCGTCCAGGAGGGCGTGCGCGGTGTGCCGGTGATCAGGGGTGTTCCACTTGCCGGTCGAGGTGGTCTCCCGGCCGTTGAAGCCCAGCACGAAATCGGGCCGGTGACGGCGGATCGCGGCGGCGATGTCCCGGCGCAGGCCGAGCCCGTACTCGATCTCGCCGTCGCGGTGGTCCATGAACTCGACCTCGGAGACGCCGACGATCTTGGCGCTGGCCCGCTGTTCGGCCTCGCGGACCTCCGCCGACTCGGCCGGGGAGAGGCCGTCGATACCGGCCTGGCCCCTCGTCACCAGCAGATAGGACACGCTCTTCCCGGCGGCCGTCCAGGCGGCGACGGCGCTCGAGGTCCCGAACTCGATGTCGTCCGGGTGGGCGACCACCGCGAGGGCACGGTTCCAGTCGTCGGGCAGGCTGTGCAGATCCTGGGCGGTCATCGTGACACTCCTTGGGTGGGCAGCTGACGGTTCGTCGGTGCGGACGGCCGGAGGTCGAGGTCCGCCCGGATCTCGTCCAGCAGGCCGGCCGCGTGATCCTTGAGGTAGAAGTGGTCGCCGTCGAACTCGCGGAACCGGAAGGTGCCCGCGGTGACCTGCGCCCAGGCCGCCAGCTCGTCCGTGTCGGCCTCCGGGTCGTCCCGCCCGACGAACGCCGAGATCGGGCAGGCCAGGCGGGGCGCGGGCAGCGGCGTGTAGGTGTCGTTCAACTCGAAGTCGGCACGCAGCGTCGGCAGGAACAGCCGCACCAGTTCGGGCTGTGCCAGCACGTCGGACGGGGTGCCGTTGAGCCGGGCCACCTCGGCGAGGAAGGCCGCGTCGTCGAGCCGCGCGTAGGACGCGCGGCGTGCGGGCAGGTGCGGGGCGCGGCGGGCCGAGACGAACAGCCGTACCGGGGCGGGCAGGCCGAGCGCCACGAACCGCCGGGCCAGCTCGTAACAGACGGCGGCGCCCAGACTGTGCCCGAACAGGGCGTAGGGCCGGTCGAGTTGGGGGCCGATGAGCTCGGCCAGCGGGCCGATCGCCTGTTCCATCGTCACGTACGGCAGCTCGCGGATCCGGCTCTCCCGGCCGGGGAGCACCACCGGGCGGACCTCGATGCCGGGGGCGAGCGCGGCGCGCCAGGGGTGGAAGAACGCGCCGCCGCCGCCGGCGTGCGGCAGGCAGAACAGCCGGAGCTCCGCCTCGGTCCTGCTCATGTCATAGCCCCTCGTTGGCGAAGACCACGGCGGAATGGAAGCCGCCGAAGCCGAAACTGTTGGACAGCGCGAATTCGGCGGCCAGCGGTACGGCGGCGGTGCCGGCGAACCGCAGCCGGGGCTCCACCGGGTCGGTGAGCCACGGGTTGGGGTGCGCGAAGCCGCCGGCCAGCTGAGCGAGCGTGGCGACCGCCTCGACCACCCCGGCCGCGCCCAGGCAGTGCCCGGTGAGGGCCTTGGTGGCGTTCACCAGCGCGGGGGCGTCCGGGCCGAGTACGCGCAACAGGGCGGCGGCTTCGGTGCGGTCACCGAGCGGCGAGCCGGTGCCATGCGTGTTGACGTAGCCGAGCTGCCCGGGGGTGACCTGGGCCCGCTCCAGGGCGGTCCGCATCACCGCGGCCTCCACCTGCTCGCTCGGGTCGGCGAGGCTGGTACCGCTCAGCCGCAGCGCGTGCCCGGCCAGCCGGGCCAGCACCCGCGCGCCCCGGCGGCGGGCACCCGCGGCGGTCTCCAGCACCACGGCGGCTCCGCCGACACCGTCGGTGAAGCCTCGGTGCGCCCGGTCGAACGGGCGGCAGGGCGGTTCGTGGTCGGTGGCGGCGCCGGTGGCGGCAGGCGTCATCGCGCCCAGCGCGCGGTAGGCCTGGCGTTCCACCGGGGCGAGTTCGGTGGGTGCGCCGAGCACCAGGCAGGCGTCCACCGCTCCCGCGTCGAGCAGCCGGGCGGCGGTGATCAGCGCGATGTTGCCGCTGGCGGACGCGCCGCCCACGGTGCAGCCCTCGCCCTGGATGCCGAGGACCTCGCTGACCACGCCGACCTGGTCGGTGTCCTGCATGTGCAGTGCGTACCGGCCGGGGACGGCGGCGGGACGGTCCCGGTAGCGGTCGGCAGCCCGGTGCGCGCCCGCGCCGGTGAGGTTGTTGCCGGCCACCACCAGGCCGAGGCGCTCGGGTGGCAGGGCCTCCTCGGTGAGTCCGGCATGCGCCCAGGCCTCCGCGGCGGTCAGCACGGAGACCTGCACGCCGAGCGGCGACCTGGCCGCCGTCCGGGCCGCCTTCTGGGGCACCCACCCGCCGTGGGCCCGCCGCTCCGTGAGCAGGGCCGGGTAGTCGAAGGGCGGCAGCGGCGCGCCGGGTGAGTCGGCGTCCCGGTCGGCGGCGGGCAGCAGGGCGCTGCGGCCGGCCCGCAGCGCGTCGGTGAAGGCCGCCAGGCCCGCGCCGGCCGCGCAGTGCACGCCGAGGCCGGTGACCACGACCCCGCCGCCGGTGGTCACTTGGAGTGCCGGGCGAGCAGAGCGACCAGCGAGCGGATGTTGCGGGTCTGCTGGAACTCCATCACGGGCACGCTGATGCCCATGTCCTCCATGGTGAGGGTCACCACCTCGGCCCGGTCGACGCTGTTGCAGCCCAGTTCGGAGAGGCTGTTGTCGAGGGTGACGGTGGAGGTGTCCAGGTCGTACACCACGACGCCCAGATTCCGCCGGACCGTCTCGAAGATGTCGCTGTCGTCCATCTCGCTGTTCTCCTAGACCCACTCGTAGGTGCGGTGGTAGCCCTCGGTGCCGCGGTACGCCAGCACCGGCTCCCGGCCGCCGCGGCCGGCGTCGAGGAAGCGCCGGTAGCGCTCGATCTCGATCTTGCGGTTCTCGGCCGGGACCAGGCATCGGCTGTTCTCGGCGAGCAGCTCGGTGTACTCGGCGAAACCCAGTTCGACCCGGGCGTTCAGCCGGCCCGCGATGTCCAGCTCGGCGAGCGCGGCGCGGGAGCCCTCGTCGATGAGTCCGCTGAAGAACTCGGAGGCGCAGCCCGAGCCGTACGAGAACAGGCCGACCCGGGCGGTGCCTTGGTACGGGGCGTTGTCGATGAGGCTGGCCAGGGCCAGGTAGACGGAACCGGAACAGAGGTTGCCGACCTGGCTGGGGTAGACCAGCGAAGGCGACACCCGGGCGGCGAAGTCCGCCTCGATGGCGTCCGGGGTGGCCCGTGCCTGTTCCCGCATGAGTTTGCGGTGTGCGGCCCTGACCAGCCCGGCGAACGGGGTGTGCAGGGCGAGTTGGTCGAAGGTGGTCCGCAGGTCGACATCGGCGACCTTGCCACGGTAGTCGGCGAAGCTGTTGGACAGGCAGTCCAGGTAGGCGAACAGCGAGCCGTCGACGTCGGCGATGTCGTAGTCCGGCATCGGCCGCGCCGAGTCCATGGTCTCGTAGGCGTACGCGCCGAACGCGCCGAGGTCGAGGGCGAGGACCCGGGGATCGTCGCCGAGCAGCATGGCGGAGGCGCCGGTGCCGGTGGCGGGTTCCGCGTAGCCGGCCCGTGCGTCCACCATGGACACGTCGGTGGCGATCACCAGCGCCTTGGCGCCCGGGGAGACGCCGGAGGCCAGATAGCCGGCGGCGATCTGCAGGGCGCCGGTGGCGGCGTAGCAGGCCTGTTTGACCTCCATCACCCGGCACTTGCGGCTCAGGCCCAGGAACTCGTGGACGTACGAGGCGATCGACTTGCTGTAGTCGACGCCGGACTCGCTGGAGGTGAGGATCAGTTCGATCCGCTCCTTGTCCTGCGGGGCGAGCCGGTTCACGATCGGAGCGGCCGCGTTGACGGCGTTGGTGATCGGGTCCTCGCAGGGCAGGGCGATCGAGCGGGCCCGCATCATCAGGTGGCCGATCCGCTCCTGGTCCAGTCCGCGGCCCTCGAACAGCGCGGTGGTGGACAGTTGGGCGAAGCCGGCGTGGACGTTCAGCGCCTCGATGCCGATCCGGACGGTCATCGCCGCTTCACCTCCACCAGGAAGTCGATCAGGGAGTCGATGTCGGGCACGGTGCTGAAGCCGGCCATCGGCTCGCGCACCCCGAGCGCGTCGATCAGCGCCATGATGATCTCCACCCGGTCCACCGAGTCCGCGCCGAGGTCCTTGAGGTGCTTGTCGCCGGTGATCTGCTCGGCGGGCACCTGGGGCAGGATGGCGGCGACGGTCTCGTGCACCAGGCGGGCCACTGCGGCGCGGTCGGTGTCACTGCGCTGCGGCATTCGAGCCCTCCAGTCGTACGTGCAGGGTGCAGACCGCCAGGCAGCGGCCGCTCGTGGCGTCCTCGACCACCGCGTTCCAGCGTTCCTCGGCCGGGTCGTCGCGGCGCCGCCAGGAACGCAGCCGGATCCGCAGCACCGAGTCGGCGTCGGCGTTGCCGAGGTAGCAGAGCTGATGATCCAGCACCGTTCGATCGAGGAATCTACGGTCGGCGCGTCCCTGGTTCCGCCACATTTTGAGCAGGGCGCCGTCGATGATGGAGAAGTACGAGGCGAAGTACAGGAGTCCGACGCCGTTGATGTCTCGGGTGATGTCGATCGGGTACTCGACCTCGTCCGCGGCCACCAGCTCCTCCCACTGCGGGTCCTGCGGGTCGTGGAAGGTCTGCCGGACCCGGGCCGTCCCGTACGCGGCACGCGGCGAGTGGACGGCGGGCAGTTGCGGCAGGTGGGCGTGCCGGAAGTCGGCCGGCGCGGAGGTGATCAGTCCCTCGTTGCTGTCGGCGTGGCTACGGGTGACCCAACGGTTGAAGTTCTGCACGTACAGGCAGTCGGGCTGCCGGGCCGCGAAGAACTCGTCGGGATCCAGGCCCTGTTCGGGCTTCACCTCGGAGCCGGGCGGCAGTCGGCGGATCCGGTGCAGAGTCAGCACCGACTCGCTGCCGTAGCCGAACACCCGCGAGGTGGTCTCGATCCGGTCGCCGAAGGTCAGCGCGCCCGGGTGGAGCTGCCCGCCGGAGCGGACCCTGAAGTAGTAGAAGGAGAGGTAGGTGGGCCGGCCCCGGTCGTTGAACGCGTTGAACGCGTCGGTGTCGCAGACCTCGCTGACGGTCTCCCAGGTCCAGTCGCCCACCTGGCCCACGAACAGCGAGTTGTGCCCGCACATCCCGGGTTTGACGGTGACCAGCCGGCCGACCGAGCCGTCGGGGGCGCGCCACACCTCCGGCCGCAGCAGCGAATCCCGGGTTTCTCGCATCACTGCGCCCCCTTCACGGTGGTCGGTGTGTCGTGCTCGGTGGCGTGCTTGGCGTCGGGCTCGGTGTCGTGCTTGGTGTCGTGCTCGGAGAGGAAGGCGGTGAGAACGGAGTTGAACACCTCCGGCTGGGTGAGGGCCGGGAAGTGGCCGGCCCCGTCGATCTCCGCGTAGCGGGAGTCGGCGATCGCGCCGTGCAGCAGGTGTGCGGTCTTCTGCGGGATCACCGAGTCGTAGCGGCCCTGGACCACCAGCGTCGGCACCGCGATCAGGGGCAGCCGGGACAGCAGGTCCGGTTCGGTGGCGAACACGTCCAGGTAGCGCAGACCGGTCTGCGGGTCCATGCTCTCGGAACGCAGCAGCACTCCCTCCAGTTGCAGCCGCCGCTGCTCGTCGGGAGCCTGCGCGCCACTGGCGGCGATCTTGTCGAAGTCCTCCTGCAGCACCACGTCCAGGCGGTTGACCTCGCCGACCCGGTTGGCGCACTTGTACGAGCTGCAGATCAGGGTCAGCGACGCCACCTCGTCCGGATGCTCCAGTGCGTACGTCTGAGCGGTCAGGCCGCCGAACGAGGCACCCGCGAGGTGCACCGGCCCGGTCGCACCGAGTTCGCGCAGGGCCGCCCGGTGCACCTGGGCGAGGCCGTGCAGGGTGAGGTCGGCGGAGGCGTTGGTACGGCCGACGCCCGGGGCGTGCAGCACCACCACCCGGTAGCGGTCGCTGAGGCCGGCGAACTGGTGGCGGAACACCCCGGCCCCGATGTTGAACGGGTGGATGAACAGCAGCGTCGGCCCGGTGCCCGCCATGAAGGCCTCCACCTCGCCGCCCTGCGGGACACTGACGATCCGGTGCTCCACCGGCGCGCCGAAGTCGGTCAGCACGCCCAGGTTGTCGTCCTTCGCGCGCACGCCCTCGCGCAGGGCCGCCTTGATGTCCTCCGGCACCACCCTCGCGGGGTGGAACACCGCCTGCGCGGGGGCCGCGGCCGGGTCGACCGGGATCAGCTCGACCGGCGCCGGGCCGGAACGGTACAGCCCGGCCAGCCGCTTGCCGATCTCCCGGATGTCCGAGGTCTCGGTGCCGACCGGGACCGCGAGCCGGATCAGCGGCGCCGCGTCCGCACCGGTGTCCAGGTGCGGGCCGCCCCGGACACCGGTGTGCTCGAAGATCCAGTCCAGGCACGACGGCACCGGGTGCTCGAAGTCCGCGAACTGCTTCATCGCGCCGGTGTCCAGCAGCACGCAGTGCCCGGCCGCCGGGCCGATCACCGGCAGGCCCGCCCGTGACAGCAGGCCCCACAGCATCTTCACCGCGGCCCGGCGCCGGCCCACCTGCTCGGCCACACCGCCGGAGTCCGCGAGGGCCGCCGCGATCTGCCGCCGGCCCGCCAGGTTGACCTGGTGGCCGCGGGTCGAGATCTGCTCCCGCAACCGCTCGACCAGGCCCGGCCGGGAGGTGGCGACCAGACCGCCGAAGTCGATGCCGAAGTCCTTCGACAGGCCCATCGTCACCGCGTCCGCGGTGGCCAGCAGTTCCGCCGTCACCTTCCAGATGCCCCGCCTCTGCGCGCTCTCCTCGTGCTCCGCCACGAACGCCGCGTTCTCCAGCGCCCGGGTGGCGTCCAGCACCAGCGGGACCCCGGCCGCCACCGCGATCCGGCGCACCTCGCGCAGGTTCGCCAGCGAGATCGGGTAGCCGCCCTGGGCGTTGTCACTGAGTTCCAGGCAGATCATCGACACCCCGCCCGGCCGTTCCGCGAGGATCCGCTCCAGGGCCGCCACGTCGACATCCCGGAACGGGCCGGTCCTGGTGACGGGCCGGCAGTCGGGCAGTGCGACCGGCTCGAAGCCGTTGTCGGCCAGGCTCATCAGGAAGGTCGGGAACAGCCCGTTGTGCACGGCCGCCTGTCGGATGCCCGGCCAGGAACGGCACAGCAGCGCCTCCGCGGTCCGCCCCGACGGGGTCGGCAGCACGCACTCGAAGTCCAGCCATGGCACTGGGGGCAGGCCCTCCGCCCCGAGTTCCACGCCCGCCGCCGCCTTGGCCAGCCGGGCCGTACGCTCGGCCACCGCCGGGGTGGCCAGCTCGGCCCACGAGTCGGTGATCAGGTCGAACCGCACCGCGGAGGTGGGCAGGGTGATCGGGTTGTGGCCGTACGCGGAGACGCTGTCGGTCGGCTGCGGTACGGCGGCCCGAGCGGGTGCCGAACGCTCCCGAGCGGGTGCCGGACGGTCCGGAGCGGCAGCCGCGGCCGGCTCGGGCGAAGCAGGCCGGACCGGGTCCGGAGTCTCGGCCATGGCCGGGGGCGCGGGCTTGGAGGGCTTGGAGGGCTTGGAGTCGGGCTTGGCGTCGGCCGTTGTACCGGCCTCGGAGTCGGCCTCGGAGTCGGCCTCGGAGTCGGAATGGGTTCGGACGTCGTCGAGGGCCTCCGGCGCGGTGGTCTCCAGGTCCGGGCTGGCGATCATCAGGATCACGTCGGCGACCGCGCTGCGCCGCTCGTCGTCCGGCTGGCACAGGTAGATCGTCGAGTTGGCCGGGCGGAACTTGTTCTTGAACTGGAAGTTGCCCTCGTCGAAGATGCCGACCGTCCGCAGCTCGGCCAGGCCGTTCTCCACCTCGGGCGAGGAGTTGGGGGACTCCCCCGCCTTGACGCCGAAGCTCGCGCCGAAGCTGAAGATCTCGACGCCCTCGGCCGCCAGTTTCTCGATGATCCGGACGATCGCGAACTCAAGACCCCCGAGCGGCGCCTCCTTCGGGTAGAACTCCAGGTCGAGCAGCCAGCCGGACTCCGACGGGATCTTCGTCACGATGATCGCGCTGGCCAGCTCACCGTCCACCCGGGTCAGGAACATCCGGTGGCGCTCGGCGAGCTGGCCCCGGCCGATCTCCTCGCTGACCACCGCCACGTACGGGTTGACCATCTGCTTGGTCTCGCCCCAGCGGCTCATCATCGCCACGATCTCCTGGTCGACCGCGGGATCGCTGCCCACCCGGTACTCCTCGGTGGCGCACTCCCCCGCCGCGACGAACCGGTTCACCATGTAGCGCAGCCGGCGCATCCGGCTGCCCTCCATGGTGAAGGTGCTCAGATCGTCCAGCCGCTGCACCGCGCCGAACGGCGTGGCAGTGAACGGCTGACCGGCCACCGACCCGATGTGTTCCACCGAGAGGAAGTTGGGCTGCAGACCGTGCCGGTCCGCGTAGGCGACGTACTGCTCGATCAGCTTCGGGAAGTACTCGCGCGAGCCGACATAGCTCCACGCGAACAGCACCCCGCCCTTCCGCGAGAAGTTGAAGTACCCCTCCCGCTCGGCGCCCAGGAACATCAGGGGCGCGATGTCACGCCCCGCGAGGCCACCTTCCTTCGCCCACCGCGCGTCCACCTCCGCGACCACCGCGGCCAGCTCCGGACGCTGCGGCAACTGTCGCTTGCGCAGCACCGTCCAGCCGCCGGCCGGCTGCTGCGACCGCGCCGCGACCCGCGTCGGGGTGGCGGGCTGCTCCGGACCGGCCGCCGTGGAGGACAGCACCTCGCGCAGGCCGACGGTCGTGGCCGGGCCGTACTCGGCAACCAGGTGCTCGGCCAGGGCGGGCACCGTCGGGTGGTCGAACATCAGGGTCTTGCGCTGGGCACCGAACCTCTTCTCCAGCGCGCTCACGGTGCGCAGCATGTCGAAGGACGTCAGGCCGTCGTCGGCGAACGCGACACCCGGGGTGAGGGGGCGGCCGGAGATCATCGAGATCAGGTCGCCCAGCAGTTCCTGCGGGTCGGGCGCGGACCCGACGGGCGGTGCGCCGACGGGGGTGGGAGTG
>NZ_JARGEF010000133.1:0-21742 GCF_033794725.1 Streptomyces sp. ID05-39B
GCCCCCGGACGAGGAGACCCCGTGCCCCTCACCACCACCGGTGACCTGGTCAGCCGGGCCCGCGCGGCCCGCACCGCCGTCGTCGCCTTCAACATCATCACCCTCGAACACATCGAGGCCGTCATCGCCGGCGCCGAGAGCGCGCGTGTGCCGGTCGTCCTCCAAGTCAGCGAGAACGCCGTCAGGTTCCGCCAGGGCCGCCTCCTCCCGCTCGCCCGCGCGGCCGTCGCCGCCGCCGAACGGGCGGCCGTACCCGTCGCGTTGCACCTCGACCACGTGCGCTCCCACGCCTTGCTCCAGGAGGCGGCGGACGCCGGTTTCAGTTCCGTGATGTACGACGCCTCGCATCTCCCCTACGCCGACAACCTGGCCTCGACCCGCGCGGCGGCCGACCGGGCACACGCCCAAGGGCTCTGGATCGAGGCGGAGTTGGGGGACATCGGCGGCAAGGGCGGGGAAGCGCCACGTGACGCCCACGCGCCCGGTGCCCGCACCGACCCCGCCGAGGCCCGCGCCTTCGTGACCGACTCGCGGGTGGACGCCCTCGCCGTCGCCGTCGGCAGCGTGCACGCGATGACCACCCGGACCGCCGCTCTCGACCACGCTCTCCTCCGGCGGCTGCGGGCCTGCGTGGACGTGCCGCTCGTCCTGCACGGCTCCTCCGGCGTGCCCGACGGCGAGTTGAGGGCGGCCGTCACCGGCGGAATCGCCAAGGTCAACATCGGCACGGCCCTCAACCTGGCCATGACCGGTGCGATCCGCGACTACCTCGCCGCGCATCCCGACGCGGTCGACTCGCGCGGCTACCTCGCCGTCGGACGGGAGGCGATGGCGTACGCCGTCGAGCGGATCAGCAGCGGGCTCATCCCCGCTTGACGGCCTTCAGCACCACGAACTTCGGGTCAGCGGCGACCAGTTGGCTGTTGCCGAACAGGCGCCGAAGCTTCACGTGGTAGCCGAGGTGCCGGTTGCCCACCACCCACAACTCCCCGCCCGGCCGCAGCACGCGCCGCGCCCCCGTGAACATCCGCAGGGCCGTGGCGTCCGTCGTGGCCTGGTGGGAGTGGAAGGGCGGGTTGTTGAGCACGAAGTCCACGCTGTCGTCGGCCACCCCCGCGAGCCCGTCCCCGACCCGGAACTCACCGTGCCCCGGCACCCCGTTGGCCCGGTACGTCGCCTCCGCCGAGGCAACCGCCTGGAACGACTCGTCCGTGAACAGCACCTCGGCCTGCGGGTTGGCCAGCGCCACGGCCGTTCCCACGACGCCGTTGCCGCAGCCCAGGTCGACGACGCGCTGGGCGCCCTCCGTCGGCGGCAGATGCCCGAGGAGGAACCGGGTGCCGAGGTCGAGCCGGTCGGCGCAGAACACGCCCGCGTGGTTGACGACCGGCCGCCCGGCCAGCGGACCGATGTCGGCCGGGAGGTCGTAGCCGTACGGCCACGGGTTGGCGGGACGTTTCAGCGCGGGGTCGGGATCGCAGAAGATCAGCCGGGCCTTCTGCTGGGCGAGGGAGGTGCGGGTGGGACCGAGGAGCCGCTCGAACAGCCGGAGGGTCGAGGTGTGGATCTCCTTGACCATGCCCGTGGCGACCACGACCGTCCCCGCGTGCACCGACGGCGCCAGCCGCAGCAACTGGTCCTCCAGCAGCGCGAGACTCTTCGGTACCCGCACCAGCAGCATGTCGACGCGCTCGGGGGGCCGGTCCTGCGTGGTCAGCAGCCGTACGGAGCCGGGTTCGACGCCGTTGCGGGCGAGGTTCGCACGGGTCGCCTCCTGCCCCAGCCAGGAGTCGGTGATCTGCGTCGGCCGGTGCGCGGCCAACGCCGTCACCAGCGCGCCCCAGCGGTCGCCGAGCACGACGACCGTGCCGGACAGCGGAACGTCCTGCTCGGCCAGGTGGCGCAGCAGGTACGCGTCGGAGGCGTCCCAGGCGCGCAGCCTGTCACGCGGGTCCTCGGGGTGGCGGGCCAGTGCGACCTCGCCCCACGGCGTCGTCATACGGTCGTTCATCGTGGGTCAAGGCTAGCCCAGCCGCAGCTCAGACCCGGTGGGGCAGGATGGTGTCATGGACACCGAGCTGTTTCCCCGGGAACGCGCGGAGGTCGCGCCGGGCGCCGTGCACCTGCCGGACTGGCTGGACACCACCGCTCAGCGGGAGCTGCTGGCGGCCTGCCGGGACTGGTCCCGCCCACCCGCCGGTCTGCGCACCGTCCGCACGCCCGGCGGCGGCACCATGACCGCCCGCCAGGTCTGCCTCGGCCTGCACTGGTACCCGTACGCCTACGCCCGCACCGTGGTCGACGGCGACGGCGCCCCGGTGAAGCCGTTCCCGGCCTGGCTGGGCGAGCTGGGCCGGCGTGCGGTGACCGACACGCTGGGCCGGGAGGCGGCCGGAGGGGCCGCGTACGACATCGCACTGATCAACTTCTACGACGGCGACGCGCGCATGGGCATGCACCGCGACGCCGACGAGAGGTCGGACGCGCCCGTGGTGTCCCTCAGCCTCGGCGACACCTGCGTGTTCCGCTTCGGCAACACCGAGACCCGTACCCGCCCCTACACCGACGTCGAGCTGCGCAGCGGCGACCTGTTCGTGTTCGGCGGGCCCTCCCGGCTCGCCCACCACGGGGTGCCGCGGGTGTGTCCCGGGACGGCCCCGGCCGGGCTGGGCCTGACCGGCAGACTGAACGTGACCCTGCGGGTCGGCGGCTTCCCGGACGCCCCCTGACGCCCCAGGACCGGGGCCGGACCGATCCGACGGGGACGCCCTGGCGGATCATGGGAGACTCGCCCTCATGAGCGGCAAGGCGGACCCCCGGCCGGCGGGGGAAGGGACCACCTCGAGAGCGCGGTTGGACCGGGGGCGCGGTGCGCTCGGTCCCGCGCTGGAGCTCGTGCACACCGGGCGGGCACCGACCCGCGCGGTGCTCACCGCCGAACTCGGCGTCACCCGCGCCACGGCCGGCGCGGTCGCCGCCGAACTGGAGGCCCTGGGGCTGATCCGGGTCGACGCGCGGCCCGGCGCCGCCGCCGGCTCCCAGGGCCGGCCCTCCCACCGGCTCACGGTCGACGAGGACGGCCCCGTCGTGCTGGCCGCGCAGGTGCACGCCGACGGCTTCCGGGCCGCGCTGGTCGGCCTCGGCGGGCGGATCGTCGCCACGACGCCCAGCTGCGAGGCCGTCGACGCCGACCCGGCCAAGGTCCTCGGCGCCGCCGTGGAGGCCGGGGCCGACCTGCTGCGCCGGACCGGCCGGCGCTGCGTGGGCGCCGGGCTCGCCGTGCCGTCCGCGGTGACCGCGCCCGAGGGCCTGGCGCTGAACCCGCTCCACCTCGCCTGGCCGGTGGGGGCGCCGGTCCGGGAGATCTTCGCCGAGCGGGTCCGCGCGGCCGGCCTCGACGGTCCCGCGTTCGCCGCCAACGACGTCAACGCCGCCGCCCTCGCCGAGCACCGGCACGGCGCCGGACGCGGCGCCCGCGATCTGCTGTGCGTGGCCACCGGGCACCGCGGGGTCGGCGGCGCGCTCGTCCTCGACGGGCGCCTGCACACGGGCAGTTCGGGCCTCGCCCTGGAAGTCGGGCACCTCACCGTCAACCCCGAGGGCCGCCCCTGCCACTGCGGCAGCCGCGGCTGCCTCGACGTCGAGGCCGACCCGCTGGCCCTGCTCACCACCGCAGGCCGCGAGCCCGGCCCCGAGGGCTCCCTGCTCCAGCAGGCCAACGAACTGATCCGCGACGAGTACGCCGACCCCGTCGTCCGCACGGCCGCAGAGGCCCTGATCGACCGCCTCGGCCTGGGCCTGGCGGGCCTGGTCAACATCCTCAACCCCGACCGCATCATCCTCGGTGGCCTGCACCGCACCCTCCTGGACACCGACCCCGAGCGGCTCCGCGCGGTCGTCACCGACCGCAGCCTGTGGGGCCGCAGCCAAGGCGTCCCCATCCTCGCCTGCTCCCTCGACCACAACAGCCTGGTCGGAGCGGCGGAGCTGGCCTGGCAGCCCGTCCTGGACGACCCGCTGGCGGCGCTCAGCGGCGGGTAGCCGTGGCCGGGGCGGTCGCCGCTACGGGCAGGCGTCCGTGCGGAACTCCTCCATCGACGCCGTCCGCCGGCCGTCACGGTCGGCGCCCGGTGCGTCGTCACCTGCGAAGTAGCGCACCTGGCCCGGTCGGAGCGCGGCCAGGTCGGCGAGCGTGAAGGTCACGTGGGCAGTGGACCAGGAGTTGTCCGAAGTCCAGCCGTACAGGCTGTATGTGCGGCCCCTCTCCAGCGCCGCGGGCATCGGGTCGTCGACGCTCCAGCCTCCGCCTCCGCCGCCGCCTTCGGTGGTCAGCGGCCAGGTGAGGAGTCCCTCGGCGGGCGGTGTCCGGCTCCACTGTGCCACCGTGCCGCTCCGGTCCTCCGCGCCGTCCTCGTACAACATGGCGCCGTCGATGTGATCGTGACACGTCGTCAGCACGCCGACCGGCCGCCCGTCCTCGGTCACCGTGACGCCGGTGGTGCCGGCCACGGGTACGGTGCAGCCGGCCGACGAGGCCGGCGCCACGACCCCGACGCAGGTCACCGCCGCATGTCGTACTCGCCCTCGTACTCGTCCTCGCACAGGACCCTTTCGACCGTCGGAGCCTCACATCCTGGTGTCCGACGTGAGGCGGATCAAGCCCTGACCACCCGGACCCCCGCCGCCCGTCCCGCCGCCCTGGCGCAGGAGCGGCCCTTTCCGATGGTCAACGGTCACCAGGCATGGCCGGACGGGCCGGTGCGTGCCGCGTCGAAGTGACGCCGCCTCCTCCCGTACCGTCCGAAGTACCCCCGCTCGATGGATCAGGAAGGTGACGTCATGACCGACAGGCTGACCGTGAGTGTGCTGGGCACCGGCATCATGGGTGCCGCGATGGCCCGCAACCTCGCCCGCGCCGGACACACCGTCCACGCCTGGAACCGCACCCGCGCCAAGGCCGAGCCACTGGCCGCCGACGGCATCACCGTCGCCGACAGTCCGGCCGACGCCGTCCGGGGCGCCGATGTCGTGCTGACCATGGTCCACGACGGGCCGGCCGTCCTGGAGGCCATGCGCTCGGCGGCCCCCGGTCTGCGGACCGGCACCGCCTGGGTGCAGTCGACGACCGCCGGGGTCGACGCCGTCGAGGACCTGGCCGCCTTCGCCCGCGATCACGGCCTCGTCTTCTTCGACGCGCCCGTGCTGGGCACCCGCCAGCCCGCCGAGGCCGGTCAGCTGACCGTGCTGGCCGCCGGACCGGACGCCCACCGCGGGGCCGTGCGTCCCGTCCTGGACGCCGTGGGCGTCCGCACGGTGTGGACCGGAGAGGACGGCGCGGCCGGCACCGCCACCCGCCTGAAGCTGGTCGCCAACAGCTGGGTCATCGCGGCCACCGCCGCGGCCGGCGAGGTCCTGGCCCTGTCCAAGGCCCTCGACGTCGACCCGGACGACTTCTTCGAGCTGATCGCCGGCGGCCCCCTGGACATGGGCTATCTGCGCGCCAAGTCCGCCCTGGTCCTCGAGGACCGGCTGACACCACCCCAGTTCGGCGTGGCGACCGCGGCCAAGGACGCCCGGCTGATCGTCGAGGCGGGCGCCAAGCGCGGTGTACGGCTGGACGTGGCCGCCGCGAGCGCCGACCGCCTGGAGCGCGCCGTCGTCCAGGGACACGCCGACGAGGACATGGTCGCCGCCTACTTCGCCAGCTTCGAGGACCAGCCGCCCGCCTGACGGGCGGACGGAGCCGCGTACCATCCCGGCTCACCGAGGAGGAGCGGCATGTCGGAGCCGTCCACGACCATCTGGTACGCGTGGGACGACGGCCGGTCCTGATCGGCCTCGACGGGGGCCTCGCCGACATCGACGCACGGGCCGGGCCGCACCGTCACGCCGGTACGGCGCGGCGCGGCCGGACCGTCAACTCGCCCCCGCAGTTGGGGCAGACGGCCTCCATGGCCTCGGCGCACGGCACGCAGAAGGTGCACTCGTAGGAACAGATCCGGGCGGGCGCGTCGTACGGCAGGGCCGCCGTCGTGCAGCGCTCGCAGGTCTTGCGCATCTCCAGGGCCATGCCGGGCGCTCCTCGTGGACGGCGTGTCGTGTCACGGCCCATCCTCGGCACGCGCGCCGTCCACGGCAGTCGCCCGGCGGGCCAGAGACCGACACGATCGGGCCATGGCCTGGGAGGACCGTGCGGACGGCGTTCACCAGTGGCGGCCGCCCGGCAGGGCCGAGCGCCCCGGCGCCGACAGGTGCAGCACCTGGAACAGGTCCCCGTCCGCCTTCGGCGTGCCGTGCTCCCACAGCGAGAAGTGCACGGTCTCCCACCGGCTGGTGTCGACGGCCGCCGCCGCGAGCACCGCCCCGTCCTGCCGCGCCAGCCGTCCGGCCTCCTCCACCGCCTCCGCCGCCACCTCGGCGTACACCGCCCCGTCCGCCACCGGCGCACGGTGTCGTACGGCGAACAGGGCCGGGGAACCCGCGGCCACGCCCTCCTCGTAGGCGAGACCCGTCCACTGCCGTACCGCCGGACGCCCGAAGTCGTTGCTCAGGCCCTGGAAGGGGCCGCCCCACAGGAAGGCGTTCATTCCCTCCGTGCTGTTCCACAGGTAGAACGGCGCATACTGGCTGACCGGCGATCCCTGGACCCCGCGCTCGCGCAGCAGGTACGCCTTGACGCCCAGGCCCGTCCAGTCGTCCAGGAGGTGTCCGACGCGGGCCACCCGCGCGCGGACGATCCCGGTGTCATAGTCGGCGGGCAGCGTCAGCTCGTACTGCATGGCGTGCATCGGGGCTCCTCAGACGGTCGGGTGGTCGTGGGGGCGGAGCAGGGAGAGCAGGCCGCGCACCCCCGCGTCGAAGGCGGCGGGCGAGCGGGACGCGCGTGCGAGGACATAGCCGCCCTGCACCGTCGCCAGGACGGTCGCAGCGATCGCCTCGCCGTCCACCTCCGGCCCGAACTGGCCCTGCTCCTTGCCCTCCTCGACGATGCCGGCGACGCGCTCGCGGATCGCGTCGAGGGTCTCGTCGAGCGGCGCGCGCAGGGCGTCGTCGGCCACGACGTCCGGGTCCATCGTCAGCCGGCCGACGGGGCAGCCGCGCAGCACGTCCCGCTCACGGAGCAGGTAGGCCTCGATGCGTTCGTACGGGGTTCCGGGTCCGTCGAGTACTCCCTCGGCGGTAGCCCGCAGCTCCTCGGCGGTCCGCCGGATCGCGGCCAGGGCGAGGTCCGGTTTCCCGGTGAAGTGGTGGTACATGCTGCCCTGTCCGGCGCCGGCGCGCTCCAGGATCGCCTTGGGGCTGGTGCCCACGTAGCCGCGCTCCCAGAGCAGCTCCCGCGTGGACTCGATCAGTCGTTCCGCAGTGCTCACCCACCCACTGTACATACTAGTAGTTACAGAATCGAGGATGTGGATCGTGCATGCCGGGAGCAGCCCGCACGCACGCGCCTACTCCCCAGGAGGTAGCCACACTGCCGCTGCCCGGACGACGACCCGGCCTACCTCCCGGCGGGAGTCTCGGAACATCACCGTCGAGACCTACCTGGGAGATGACCAGAGATGCAGACCCTGGCGAACTGGGACGGCGGCCCCGGCCCGTGGATCCTGTTCTTCCCGCTGATCTGGGCCGCCGTCGTGATCGGCGTCGTGACCCTCCTGCGCCGCACGGTGTGGCGAGGCCGCCGCGGCCCCTGGGCCGCCGACCCCCGCCCGAGCGGCGACTCGCCCCTCGCGGTCCTCGGCCGCCGCTTCGCCTCCGGCGAGATCGACGAGGACGAGTACTGGCGCCGGCTGTCCGTCCTGGACGAGCAGTTCGGCCGCAAGGGCGGTGCGTGATGACGACGGCCACCACCATCCGCACCGCCGCCCGCGTCACCGACGCCGTGAAGGTGTACGGCGCCGGCGACACCGCCGTACCTCCCGGTCGCGCGCGGTCACGGGCGCCGGCCTGCTCGCCCTGGCCGTCGCGGTCACCCTGACCGGCGTCCTGGTCGCGCCGTCCGTGTGGCTGGCGGGATCCGGCGCGGCCCTGGCGCTGGCGGCCTTCGTCGTCCTCGGCCCGGTCGCCTCCACCACCGCCGTACGCGTCCTCGGCAGCCCGCTCGGCCGGCTGCGCGGCGTCACCGGCGCCCTCGCCCGGCGCAACGCCCTGCGCAGCCCGAAACGGACCGCCGCCACCGCGAGCGCCCTGATGATCGGCGTGGCCGTGGTGGCGCTGTTCACCGTGTTCGGGGCCTCGTTGAAGGCCACCATGGACCAGACCGTCTCGCGGTCCTTCGCCGGGGACGTCGTCGTCAGCACACCGTCCTTCGGCGCGGGCGGCAGCGGTCTCAGCCCGAGGCTCGCCCCGGCCGTCGCCGCACTGCCCGAGGTCGACACCGCCGTCGGACTCGGCCGGGGCGTCGCCGAGGTCGACGGCAGGGGACGGGCGCTCACCGTCACCGACCCGGCCGCCCTGGAACGCTCCTTCGATCTCGGCGCCGTCGAGGGGAACCTGCGGGCTCTCGGCGCCGACGGCATCGCGATCACCCGTGAGGAGGCCGACCGCCAGGGACTCGCCCCCGGTGACACGGCCCGCCTCACCTTCACCGACGGCCGCACCACACCGTTCACCGTCCGCGCCGTCTACGGACAGTCCGAACTCGTCGGCGACTACGTCATCACCCGAGCCGCCTGGGCCGCGCACCGCACGCAGGACGCCGACACCCTGGTCGCCGTCACCTTCGCCGACGGGGTGGGCACGGACACCGGCAAGGCCGCCGTCGAGCAGGTCGCCGAGCGGTTCGGGAACCCCGACGTCCAGACCCGCGACGAGTACGCGCGGTCCTCGGCCGGCGGCATCGACATGATGCTCACCCTGGTCTACGCCCTGCTCGCCCTCGCGGTGCTCATCGCCCTGCTCGGCATCGCCAACACCCTCACCCTCGCCGTCCACGAGCGCACCCGTGAACTGGGTCTGCTGCGGGCCGTCGGCCAGACCCGGTCCCAGCTGCGGGCCATGGTCCGCTGGGAGTCGGTCCTGGTCGCCGCGTTCGGCACGGCGGGCGGCCTGCTGCTCGGCACCGTCCTCGGCTGGGTCCTCGTCCGGGCCTCCGACGGGGCGAGCGACAGCGCGTTCGCCTTCGCGCTCCCGCCCGCACAGCTCGCCGTCGTGGCCCTGGTGGGCCTCGCCGCCGGAGCCCTGGCGGGCCTGCGACCCGCCCGGCGCGCGGCACGCCTGGACGTCCTGCGGGCCATCGCGACAGAGTGAACCCGGTGGCCGGGGGCGGCGCCGGGTGCCCTGCCCCGTACATGACCCCGCCGCACGCGCGGATCACCACTTCGGTGACTCCGCCGTACGGCGAAGGGATCACCGCCCGGTCAGCCGACGACGGCCGACCGGGCGGGAGCATGTGCGGGACTGAGGTCGCCGACCGTCACGACCTCCGGGAACAGCCGGTCCGCGGCCAGTCGGCGCGGAGGCCGCGCTGCCCGCTCAGGTGCCGCGACCGCCGTCGGAAGCGTGAACCAGACGACCTTTCCGGACTCGCCGTCCGGCCGGGCGCCCCAGTCCTCGCTGACCGCGGCCACCATGGCGAGCCCCCGCCCGCAGGTGGCGAACGAGTCGACCGCCTCGATGTCGTCGACCTGCGGAAGCCGGGGGTCGTGGTCGCGCACCGAGACCGTGAGCCGGTCGAGGAGCAGTTCCAGCTCCACGGTGCACGTCTTGTCGGGCTGGGCGTGCAGATGGACGTTGGTCAACAACTCGGTCACGCCGAGCGCCGCCCGGTCTATGAGGGGATCGAGATGCCAGTAGCGCAGTTGCGCCGATACGATTCTGCGGACCTGGCCGATCCGCGACGGCAGGGCTTGGAGCTCTACCGCGCAATGCCTGCTTGGGTTACTGATCACGGCTGCGACTCCCCGACTTGAGGTCCGGAAGAACACGGAGTTCGGATCGATCGGCGTCTGCGCCGGCGCCTGTCGTTCGGATCGAAAGACCCTAGGACGGCCGCCTGCTGTCATGGCCGGCGGGCTGGTTCGCAGCGTTATCGCCGGTAAACCCAGAGTGACGTGAGACCAGCGTGGCGCAAGGGGCGCAAATGCGCAACTCGCCGTGGCCGTGCGGCCACTCCGGGTCCGCCGCGCTGTTCGGCCACGCGGGACCGGTGACGCCTCAGCGCACCGGCCGCCCCTCAGCCCTTGCGCCCCGCGGCCCTGCGTACGGCCTCGATGAACCGGCGTGCCGCGGGTGGCCCCGGCTCACCGGGTGCCGGGTCGTGGTCGCCCAGGGTCAGCAGGTACCGGTTGCCGTTGAGATCGGCCAGCGCCCGGTCCTCCGGGGCGAACCACGGCCGTGAGGCCCGTACCGCCTGCACCGGCGCGCTGTCGATCTCGCTGCCGTAGCTGGTGAGCAACTCCAGCCGGCCGTCGTTGATCCGGACCTGCCCGGCCCGGGTGAGCGAGCGCAGTCGCTTCCCGATCCGTACGCCCGTCGCCGTGAACTCCGGCTCCGCCATCCCCGCCCCCTTGCGCGTGGGTGTGCCGGCCCGCGCTCCTGAGCGGGCCGGAAACCAGCTCGTGTCGAGATCCAGTGTGCGTCCCCGTGCGGGGTGTCGTGATCCAGTGTCGGTCGTCCGCCTGCGGAACCCGCGTCCCGCCCGGTGCAGTCTGCCCCCGCAGGGCGTCGAGCACCAGTACGTGCGACGCGCCGTCCGGGGGCGCCCGGAGCACTCGCGTGAATGCGCCCCCGTCGGCCGGCCCCTCGCCCCCAGGGCCTCCTTTGAGACCCTCAAAGAAGCGTTTATGCAGGTGAGAAGCGTGCGGAAGGTGCCTATGATCGAGGCGTCGGCCGCGTGAGGCGCCGCCGGCGCACCGCACGAAGGAGCCCGCCGTGACCAGCCCCCAGCAGACCCGGACCGGCGTGACCCTCGACGTCGACCGCAGCGATTCCGCTTACCGCCGCTGGCTGAAAGAAGCCGTCCGCAAGGTCCAGGCCGACGCCAACCGCTCCGCCGACACCCACCTGCTGCGCTTCCCGCTGCCCGAGCGGTGGGGCATCGACCTCTATCTGAAGGACGAGTCGACCCACCCCACCGGCAGCCTCAAGCACCGGCTCGCCCGCTCCCTCTTCCTGTACGCCCTGTGCAATGGCTGGATCAGGCCGGACCGCCCCGTGATCGAGGCGTCCAGCGGCTCGACGGCCGTCTCCGAGGCCTACTTCGCCAAGCTGATCGGTGTGCCCTTCATCGCCGTCATGCCCCGCACGACCAGCCCCGAGAAGATCCGTCTGATCCAGTTCCACGGCGGACAGTGCCACTTCGTGGACGACTCACGGAAGATGTACGAGGAGTCCGCCCGCCTGGCGACCGACACCGGCGGCCACTACATGGACCAGTTCACCTACGCCGAGCGGGCCACGGACTGGCGCGGCAACAACAACATCGCCGAATCCATCTTCCGTCAGCTGGAGCTGGAGCGGTTCCCGGAGCCGGCGTGGATCGTCGCCACGGCCGGCACCGGCGGCACCTCCGCGACCCTCGCCCGGTACGTCCACTACACGCAGCACGACACCCGCATCTGCGTCGCCGACCCCGAGAACTCCTGCTTCTTCGAGGGCTGGACCACCGGCGATCCGGACGTCACCTGCGACTGCGGTTCCCGCATCGAGGGCATCGGGCGGCCCCGTATGGAGCCCAGCTTCGTGCCCGGCGCCGTGGACCGGATGATGAAGGTGCCGGACGCCGCCAGCGTCGCCGCCGTCCGTGCCCTGGAGGGCGCCATCGGCCGCAAGGCGGGCGGGTCGACGGGAACCGGCCTGTGGAGCGCGCTCAAGATCGTCGCCGAGATGGTGGCCGAGGGCCGGCAGGGCAGTGTGGTCACCCTGCTGTGCGACCCGGGCGACCGCTACCTCGACAAGTACTACTCCGACACGTGGCTCGCCGAACAGGGCCTGGACATCGGCCCCTACAGCGCCGCGATCGACTCCCTGCTCGCCACGGGCGTGTGGCGGGACTGAGCGGGCACGCCGGCCTCCGCCGCCCGGCCGCTCCTCACGCCCGCCCGGCGATCCGCCGGTCCAGCCGCGTCACCGCGCCCCGAAAGCTCCGCCCCAGGCCCGGCCGGGCCAGCCGCAGTACTCCCCGGAAGGCCGCCGTCCCGTCCGCGGCGAACGTCCACCGCACCCGCGTCCCCGCACCGCAGGGCGTCAGCCGCCACTCCTCGATCAGGGCCCGCGCTCCCGGAGCGTTGGTGACGTCGACCCGGTAGGCGTACACCTCGGGTTCCTTCGCCACAAGGACGGATTCACGGAACCGTGTCCCGCCCCTGAGCCGCACGTCGCGCCCCGCACCGTTGTCGACTCCCCGCGCCGACGTCACCGCGGGGAACCAGGCGGCCCACCCGGCCACATCTTCGGCCAGCGCGCGGAAGACCTGCTCCGGCGACGCGGAGATCTCCTCCGTGAAGACCAGCCGTACCGGCGCGGTCGTGAGGAAGCCGAGTCCCTCGGGACGCAGACGGTGAGCCATGCAGGCAACTCCTCAGGGCCGAGGAAACGGGTGCGTCACGGGTGCGTCACCCTAACCGGCGTCCCCTCAGATGTCTGCACCTTCGGCGGGCTCACCGGCGACGACCAGCCGCCGCAGATGCTCGGAGATCTCCGCGCGGGCCGCGCCCGGCAGCCCGGCGTCCGTCACCAGCGTGTCGACCTGCTCCAGCGCCGCGAAGGAACTCAGCCCCACCACACCCCACTTGGTGTGATCGGCGACCACCACGACCCGGCGCGCCGACTGCACCAGCCGCCGGTTGGTCTCGGCCTCAGCCAGGTTCGGCGTCGACAGACCGGCCTCGGCCGATATGCCGTGCACGCCGAGGAACAGCAGATCGAAGTGGAGCGCCGTGATGGCCTGGTCGGCGACCGGCCCCACCAGCGAGTCGGACGGTGTGCGCACCCCGCCGGTCAGCACGACCGTGGCCGCCCCCTGCCGGGGACCCGAGGTGCGCTGCGCCACGTGGAAGACGTCGGCCACCCGCACCGAGTTGGTCACCACGGTCAGATCCGCCACGTCCACCAGCTGATGGGCCAGCGCGTACGTCGTCGTACCGCCCGACAGCGCGATCGCGCTGCCCGGCGCGACCAGCTCGGCCGCAGCCCGCGCGATGTCCTCCTTGGCACTCAGCTCCAGGCCGGACTTGGCCTCGAAGCCGGGCTCATGAGTGCTCGCCTCCACGATCGGCACCGCACCGCCGTGCACCTTCTCCAGGACGCCCTGACGGGACAGCGCGTCGAGGTCGCGGCGCACCGTCATGTCCGAAACGCCGAGCTTGCGCGTCAGCTCGTTGACCCGGACACCGCCCCGGCGCCGGACCTCGTCCAGGATCAGTGCGCGCCGCTGCTCCGCGAGGAGGTTCTGATTCTCACTCACGTACGCTCCGGTCCTCTCGACTCAAGCCGATCCACTCCGTCCGACACGCCCGCGCACCTGCCCCGACAAGGGCATTCCGCCGGTCGGCGGCGGCGCGGGCGTCCCATCCTCGCACGGGCGGTCACCGGCCGTACCACCACCCGCCCGTCGCGCGCATGCCACGCCGATGACACCCGACGGTCCCGTTCCCCGCATGGAACGGGGGAGATTCGGTGACAACGGGTGTGCACACACCGCTCAGCGGCGATCCTTGTGCCGCACGCACACAGAGCGACAGCGCGTCACGGGGGAAGTGCCAGAACAGTGGAACGTGCGCAGGAACGAACCCAGACCGACCCGGCGGCCGGAGCCGCCCTGGAACTCCTGGTCCACGGCGTGGGCGGAGCCACGCCCGAGAAGATGCTGAACGATCCGCGCACGGTGCGGATCACCGGCGACGACACGGCCGCCATGTACCGGCGCGAGGATGACGTGGACGCCGAGGCGGCGGACGCGGCGGCCGGCGGCCCGGCGGCCCGGCCGGTCCCCGAGGCCTATGTCTGGTCCAACCTCACCTCCGGCAACGGCACCCGCGCCCTGTGGCTCCTGCTGCTGCCGTTCATGGTCGTCAACCTCGCCCACTGGATGCGTCCCGCCGCCCGGGAACGCACCCGCACGGTCCGCCTGTACGGACTGCTGGTGCGGCTCACCGGCCTGACCCTGACGGTCCTGCTCGTCGCCGCCGCCTGCGAGGTCGCCCTCGACCTGACGGCCTGGCAGTGCGCGGGCACGCGCGCGTGCGCCGAACGGCACTCCTGGCTGGGCTTCCTCTCACCGGCGGTGTCCGACAGCGGCTGGTGGAGCCTGCCCGGCCGCCGCCTCGCCCTCGCGGCCGTCGTCCCGACGGCCCTCACCGTCCTGCTCTGGTATCTGTCCCACCGCACCTGGCGGGCCTACGAGTCCCAGGAGCCGCCCAGCGGCGGGACGGAACCGGAGGACGCCCCGGGCCACACCGCCCTCGGGCGCCCCGGCTTCTGGTACGGGCGCCGCCTGGTGGCCCGGCTGCGCGCGGCCCACACCGCGGCGGGCCTGCTCACCGTGGCCGCCGCCGTCGGCACCGCCGCCGCACGCGAGGACCGCAGCCCCGGCGGTCCCGTCCTCCTCGACATCCTCGGCCGGCTCCTGGAGGCCGCCCTCGCCGCCGGCGCGCTCGCCACGGTCTGGGTGGTGTGCCGCCGCGGCCGCAGCGAACATCGCCTGGACCGCCGCCTCGACGCCCACCTCGTACGACGCCTGCCGCTGGCCGCCCTCGCCCTGCTCGCCCTCACCTTCGTGTACGCCGGGTGGGAGCGTCCCGCGTGGCGGTCGGCCGGCCGGCTCCCGGGCGATGTGACCTTCGGCGCGATCGCCCTCCTCCAGGGCGTACTGGTCATCGCCCTCGCCGTCGTCGCCTCGACCCTCTACCGCGGGTCCCGGAGCGATCCCGAAGGGCGTGCCGCCCTGCGCGGCCTGGGCGGGCCAGCCGTCGCCATGCTCGCCTGCGCCCTCGGCGGCCTGATGTCCGGCGGAGTCTCCCAGCGCGTCTCGGACTGGCTGGACGGCACCGGGACCTACCTCGCCGGACCACCGGTCCTGCTGACCTGGCAGGCGTCCGTCATCCCGGCGCTGCTGACCGTGCTGCTCGCCCTGTGCGCCCTGCTCGCCCGCGAAGCCGTGCGACTGGCCCGCGCCGAGCGGGTCGCGGTGGCCCACGAGTACGGCGCCGACCCGGGCGACACCGCCCGCACCCAGCGCATCGCCCGCGCCCGCGCCATGGCCACGCTCACCGACCGGGCCCCGCTCCTCGTCGCCGTCACCTCCACCACGACCCTGCTGCTCGGTGCGGGCGCGCTCGTCGGCGCCTTCGCCACCGGCAGAACCCCCGACCGGGCCGCAGAGACCGCCCACCCCTTCGTCCACGGTGCCGCCCAGACCGGCCAGGCACTCGGCTCCTGGCTGATCGGGCTCGGCTTCATACTCTTCGTCACCTGGGGCAGGCGCGCCTACAAGGACGCCTCCGCACGGCGCACCATCGGCATCCTCTGGGACGTCGGCACCTTCTGGCCGCGCGCGGCACACCCCTTCTCCCCGCCCTGCTACGCCGAGCGCGCGGTGCCCGACCTGACCTGGCGCATGGCCACCTGGACCCGCGCCACCGGCGGACGCCTGGTGATCTCCGGCCACTCCCAGGGCAGCGTCCTCGCCGCCGCGGCCGCCTGGCAGCTCAGCCCCGCCGACCGCAGCCGCGTCGCCCTCCTCACCTACGGCTCACCGATCGAGCGCCTCTACGGCCGCTGGTTCCCGGCTCACTTCGGTCCGGCCGCGCTGAACGCCCTGCACGAGGACATCGACTGCTGGCGCAACCTGCACCGCCCCACCGACCCCATCGGCGGCCCGGTCCGGCTGTCCGGCGACGACTGCGGCCCCGAGGTCGACCGTGCGGCCCTCGCCGACCCGCTGGCCTACGGCCGCACCGAGGCGCACCCCCTGCCCTCACCGATCCTCGGCCACTCCGACTACCAGGCCGACCCGGCCTTCGCGCAGGAACGCGAACACCTCCTGTCCCGCCTGCACAAGGAGGTCCCGGCGCAGCGAGCGAAGGCCGAGGATTAGGCGGGCAGCTCCGGCAGGTCCTCCGCGTACAGGAGGGTCAGGTCGTCCGTGTCCGGGTCGGGGACGTGGGCGACGCGGCTCGCGTGGCGTTCCACCATCGCCTCGAAGGTCTGGCGGGCGGTACGGCCGTTGCCGAAGGCGGCGCCCTTGGGGATCTCCGTGAAGTACTTAAGGAGAGCCTCCGAGGTGCCCGGCGCCAGCCGGTACTCGTGCTCCTCGGCCTGCTGCTCGACGATCCGCAGCAGTTCGTCGGGGCCGTAGTCGCCGAAGGTGATGGTCCGGGAGAAACGGGACGCCACACCGGGGTTGACCGACAGGAACCGCTCCATCTCGGCCGTGTACCCGGCGACGATCACCACCACGGCGTCCCGGTGGTCCTCCATCAGCTTCACGAGCGTGTCGATGGCCTCCTTGCCGAAGTCGCGCCCGGCGTCCTCCGGGGAGAGCGCGTACGCCTCGTCGATGAACAGCACACCGCCACGCGCCCGTTCGAACGCCTCCTGGGTGCGGATCGCGGTGGACCCGATGTGCTCGCCGACCAGGTCGACGCGCGACACCTCGACGAGATGACCCTGCTCCAGCACGTGCAGCGCGGCGAGGATCTCGCCGTAGAGCCGGGCCACCGTCGTCTTGCCGGTGCCGGGGGAGCCGGTGAAGACCAGGTGCCGCTTGACCGACGCGGCCTTGAGACCGGCCTGCTGCCGGCGCCGGCCCACCTCGATCATGTCGGTCAG
The DNA here is from genome assembly GCF_033794725.1 of Streptomyces sp. ID05-39B. Lineage (NCBI taxonomy): Bacteria > Bacillati > Actinomycetota > Actinomycetes > Kitasatosporales > Streptomycetaceae > Streptomyces > Streptomyces sp. ID05-39B. The sequence continues at coordinate 16,771 of NZ_JARGEF010000133.1, forward strand.
CGCCCGCACCTCGCGCTTGACGCTCTCCAGGCCCACCAGGGCGTCGAGTTCACCCATGACGTCCGTGGAGCTACGCGCCTCCGGCTCGGGTCCGGCCGCGGCCGGCCGCGGCTCCGGCACGGTGGCACGCTGCTGGGGGAGTGCGCCGAGGAGCCCCGGTGAGGCAGGCGCCGCTTCCACGGCCGTCTCCGGCGCACCCGGCGTCGGTACGCCCGCGCTCTCGTCGCTCGTGCAGTCCTCGACCACGGGTCCGGAACCGGCCGCGGCGTCCGCGCCGGCGTCCGCGAACTCGTACCCCCGGCGCGCGCAGCGCTCGGTGCGGCACTTGCGCAGTGTCGTACGGCTGCCGTCTATGACATGGAAGCCGTAGCCGCCGCTGTTGGTGACCCGGCAGTTCAGGAAGCTGCCGCGACCGCCGGCCGACACGTAGAAGCCCGCCTCGGCGGGGGAGTCGACGGTGCAGCGCTCCACGGTGGGGTCGGCGCCCTTGGTGACGATCACGCCGGTCTGGGTGGCGTCCACCGTGCAGTTGCTGAGGGTGCCGCCGCTGCCGTGGTCGCGGAACCAGGCGCCGGTCGCCGCGTCCCTGATCCTGCAGTCGTCGAGCTGGGCGGTAGCGCCGTCGCTCACCGACACGGCCGTGTTGCGCACCTGGAAGAGGTCACTGTCGACGACGTCCGCGCGCGAGCCGCGGTCGAGGACGAACAGGGCGTCCGGCACGTCGTGCACCCGGCAGGAGTCGAGGACCACGGTGGCGCCGTCGCTGACCCAGACGGCCGGGTAGTCGCCGGTGCTGTCGAAGATCTCGCACTGGTTGGCGTCGACCCGGGTGCCCGGGTCCCACACCGACAGGCCGTTGCGCCCGAACTGACGCACCGTCGTCCGGGTCAGCGTGAGGACGGAACGGGAGCGCAGGTCGACCGCGTTCTCCGGGATGTCGTGGATACGGCAGTCGGCCAGTGTCAGGACTGCGTCCGTGTCGAGCGTGACACCGTCGGCGGTGGTGCGGTGAACGTCGCAGTCCGTGAGGTGCGCGGTGGCGCGTGCGGTGATCTGCACGCCGCTGCCCCGGACCTCGTAGACCTCGCAACCCACCGCCTCCAGGGCGGAGTTGTCGCCGGTCGCGCTCAGGCCGGCCCCGGAGGCGTGGTGCACCCGGCAGCGCTCCAGCCGCGGGTGGCCGCCTCCGCGCACGGCGACCCCGGCCTGCCCGGCCGCGACGACCTCGCACTCCTCGAAGACCCCGCCACCGCCGTCGACCACGGCGATGCCGATGCCCGCCGGGTTGTCGACGGTGCACCGCCGGACCGTCGGACGCGCGTCGCCGCGCACCTCGATGCCGGCCGCGGACCGCGTGACGATGCGCAGGTCCAGCAGTTCCGGCGTGCCCTCCTCGACGAGCACCGCGGGCGCCGCCGCGTCCTGGCCCTCCACGTGCAGGTCCTGCACCACGGCCGAGGCCCGCACGGTCAACGGCACGCCGTCCGGGGGCGCGATGCGCACGGAACCGGGGGAGCCCTCGGGACCGCGCAGGGTCACCGCAAGCTGCACGACGAGGTTCTCCCGGTAGGTGCCCGGGGCGATGGTGAGGACGTCGCCCTCGGCCGCGGCCTCCAGGGCGGCGGCGAGCGACGCGTACTCACCTGTGCGGCGGCGCCACCTCGATGTACCGGTGTGCGTCACCTGGACCGTGCCCTGTGCCATGGCGTTGCTGTGCCCCCACCTCGGTCTGTGCTGATCACTCGGTCGTCCGCGGGGCGCTCCAGCCGTGTCGCACCCCTGCGGCTCCCTCGCGCGCGGGTCGATGCCGAATGCTCGGCCGGTCCACCGTAGCGTGCGCGCGGGCGGTGGGTTGACCAGAGACGGAAGGCTGTCAGCTGCCGGTGCCGGTGCGGCCCCAGTCCGGGCCCGCGCGGTCCCACGCCTGGTCCCAATGGGCGTACCGGCGGCGGACCATACGCCGGACGACGAGTCTTCGGACACTCTCGACGAGGCCCGCGGTGAGCAGTGCAGCGCCGAATCCGGCGAGGACGGCGTGGGTGGTCGCGGTGGCGGCGTCCAGGGGGCGGGCCGCCAGACGGCCGTGCGTGTCCGTCCACAGTGGGAAGTGGTCGCCGCGATGGGGGGCCTTGAGGCCGGCGAGGACCGTGCCGTGACGCGGGGTGCCGTCAGGTGCGGTCCAGTCGGCGAGGACGCGGGTACGACTCTCCCGTCCGGCGGCCTCGGGGTCCGCATCCAGCACCGAACCCTTCAGCTCGCGCACCACGGTCGCCGTGACCTGGTGGCGGGAGTGCCGCTGCTCGCGGACCGCCTGCTGCAACGTGTCCTGAGCGAGAGCGCCGACGACAGAGCCGAGCACGGGTGCCACCAGCAGGATCAGGAGCAGGGCCGTCAGCGCCACCCAGGCCTCGGCCAGATCCGTCGTACGGCGCAGCGGATTGTGCCGCCAGCGCCAGAGCCCACCGATCGCTCGCACCACCCGCACCCCCTTGTCGCTCCGTGATAACGCCCCGCGGAGCCGTTCACCCACGGGTCCGGGCGAAGAGAGAGCCACGTCACCTACGGCCGGGTCCTCTCGTGAACGGCTCACGAAAGGCACAACGGGCGGGGTGCGGGCGCGGGTTCCCACGGGGGCGCGGGCCGGGCGCCCGGCCGGGAACCAGGGCGGGACCTGCGGACTAGCCGAGGATCTCGACCGGGTCGCCGGTCCGGACGGTGCCGCCGGAGAGGGGCACCAGGTTCTGTCCGAAGACCAGCTTGCCGCCGAGCCGGCGGTGGCGGCCCAGTGTGTGGAGGGGTTCCCTGCCGCGTTCCGCCGTGCTCTGGTCGGTCGTGGTGACGACGCACCGGCCGCAGGCCTTGGCGACCCGGAAGGCGACCTCGCCGATCGTGAGGTGCGACCAGCCGTCCTCGGCCCACGCCTGCGTGCCGCCGACGACCAGGTTGGGCCTGAAGCGGTTCATCGGCAGCGGCCCCTCCGCGGCGTGCTCGTCCCGCGCGATCAGTGAGTTGAGGGCGTCGAGCGAGGTGGCGGAGGTGACCAGCAGCGGATACCCGTCGGCGAACGTGACGGTCTCGCCGGGCCGTCCGTGGTCCGGGTCGACGGGACGGCGGGTGGCGGGGTCGTCCATGTGCAGCAGACGTACGTCCGCGCCGAGATACGTGCTGCACCAGGTGTGCGCGGCGTCGTCGGCGAGAACCCCCTCCACCTTGTCGCGGAACATCTGCAGCGACACCGTCCCCACCGGCTGCGGCACGGAGACGGTCAGCGGTTCCAGACCGGGTGCGGACAGACGGACGCCGCCGCCGGGCAGAAGCTCGGCGGCGGCGCACGCGAGGCGCGGCTGCTGACGTTGCGTGACGACCTTTCCCCCGTCGTCGATCAGCGCCCAGCGTCGGTCTCCGGCCAGCCCCCAGGGCTCCACCACGGCCTCCCGGGGCGACTGGCCCCGGAACGCCTTGACCGGATGAACGTGAATCGACAGCAGTTCCGCATTCCCCATGGCCTCATCCTGCCAGGTGGCAGCGACCGTCCCCGGGTCGGCTCAGTAGCCGCGGTACTGCTGGTTGTTGTACGGGTCCTGGTACTGGGGCGCGGCGGGCCGTGGAGCCGCGGGGCGCATCGCGTCGTAGCCCGTGCCCGGAGCGGCCGGGCGCGGCTGCTGCATCTGCGGTCCGGGGTATCCGCGCGGCGCGGTGGCCTGCGGCGGGATGTACGCGGCCGGCGCCTGCTGCAGCGGGGCGGGCTGCTGCGCCTGCGGATAGCCGTAGGCGTAGGCGTAAGGGGACGGGGCCGCCGGGAGGGCGGGCAGTGCCGACGGCAACGCGGGCAGGTTGCCGCCCGTGTCGTAGGCGGCGGGGACCCGGATCGGGGCGATCTGCGGGGTGCCCCGCTCGGCCACGAGGGAGTCGTAGATCGGGGTGTCCGGGAAGGAGGCGGAGTAGTAGCCGCCGCCATAGGTGGAGCGGGGGGAGGTCATGGCACATAAGTTAAGCCCACGATGTGCTGGTTGGGGAGACCGATAAGAGGGTTGTTTTCCGTGTCGGCGGTGACTCCGGATACCCAATGCGAGCGAACTTGGCAAAAAAGGGGCGGCAATCATGGTTCGGATCGTGTAAAGGCCGAGTTCCGGACGGGTTACCGACGGTTGGACAGGGATCTTCCGGCGCCATGGATGGGAGTTCGCGCTCCGGGCGAATAGGTTGACGAGTAGACAACCTGAAAGGCGCCGGAACGTGCGGTCCGGCCGGTCACACGCGATGGGGGCGGACATGTCCATGCCGAAGGGGTCCAATGTTCCGGTTCCGACGACGGCACTGCGGGTCGAGGTGGGCCGCAGGTCGGGACCCGGCGTCCCCGACGCGGACGCCTCGGCCCTCCTGCTGATCAGCGGAAAAGTCCGCTCGGACGCCGACTTCGTGTTCTACAACCAGCCCGGGCACTCCTCCGGCGCGGTCCGTCACGAGGGCAAGCAGGACGCGGGCGGCAGGGTGACCGACACCCTGATCGTCGACCTCGCGCGCGTGGAGCCCGCCATCGAGACGGTCGTCCTGGCCGCCTCGGCGGACGGCGGCACCTTCGGGCAGGTGCCCGACCTCGCCGTCGAGGTACGCGACGCGGGAGCGAACACCGTGGTGGCCCGGTACGACGCCACCGGCGCGACCGTCGAGACGGCGTTCGTGCTGGGCGAGTTCTACCGCCGCCAGGGCGCCTGGAAGTTCCGCGCAGTGGGCCAGGGCTACGACAGCGGCCTGGCGGGACTGGCCACCGACTACGGCATCACCGTCGACGAGCCGCAGCAGACGGCACCCGCCGCACCGACGCCGCCGCCCGCCGTCCCGAGCTTCCCGGTCACCGTCACCGTCCCTTATACAAAACTTCAGCTTCCCCACAAACCAAAAATGTAAAGCAACGGGGTGTCCCAACCAACAAAAAAAAAAAACAAACAAGGAAAAGGGAAAGAAGACAAAG
>NZ_JARGEF010000134.1:0-21738 GCF_033794725.1 Streptomyces sp. ID05-39B
CAACAGGACCCTCGACAAGTCCCATCGTTGCAGGTCAGGAGCACTCTCCGCTTATTTGATCAAGCCTCGGACGCCCCACCTCGTGAAAGCGCGAGGTTAGCGCCCCTGCACTGGAGGCACACCACCCCGTTCGGCGAGGTGATGGGGTGCCGCCATGCGTCTCTGCAACCTCGGTCAGGCCTCGTCCTTGGCGCCGGGCAAGGAAGGCGGCCCGACAGATCCGCTGCCGGGCTACTACGAGTCGTGATCTACAGGTTGCGCATCCAGCAGGTCGCCGCCGGGACGACGCTCGCCTCACCACCCGCCTTCGAAGAAGGCCAGAAGCGCCAGTGCCGGGTCGGATGCGGCGCGCCGCTGGGCACAGGAGATCGGGATGGACCTTCACGAGGTGCTCATCGAGACCAACGCGCACCGGCTCACCCTGGTCTTCTCCGATCTCCAGGTGAGGGAGGTCCCGATCGGTCACGCCCCGTTCGTCGCGGATTGATCGATCCTTTCTGGACCAGCCCGCCGAAATCCGGTTGTGCACCCGCGTCACGCAGGTCAACGTCGCCTGATGACCACGCAGATTCCCCACGTCGATCACGAACTCGTCCAGGCCGCGGCGGACGTGGCCCGCACGCGCTGCCGGGGCGACAACCACACCATGGCAGCCGCGGGCCGCACCAGGGACGGTCGGATCGTCACCGCCGTGAACGCCTACCACTTCACCGGAGGGCCCTGCGCCGAGCTGGTTCTCATCGGTATGGCAGCCGCCCAGGGCTTCTACGAACTGGACACCGTCGTCGCCGTGGGCGACCGCGACCGTGGCATCGTTCCGCCGTGCGGCCGGTGCCGTCAGGTGCTCCTCGACTACTTCCCCGCCCTCAAGGTCATCGTCGGTGAGGGCGACCGCGTCCGCACGGTCCGCATCGCCGACCTGCTCCCCGAAAGCTACGTGTGGGCCGACCACCAACTCGAAGCCGAGTAGCGGCTGAAGGCTGCCCGCGGCCCGGTCGCGGCGCGGAGGCCGACGGCCCGGCGCGCACGCCACGGGTGGGTGGCGTTGCTGCCGGGCCGTCAGTCACTCACGCGGTCTCACTTCCCGTGCAACGCCCTGCGGCGACGTCCGCGAAGTACCAGCACGCCGCCGGCAGCGATGACCAGCAGGCCACCGAGGGCGCTGTACGTGACAGTGTTGCTCACCCCGGTGGAGGCCAGGGGGCCGGACGTGCTGCTCGGGGTCGGCTGGCCGACGGGTGCGCCGATCTCCGCCTGCGCACGGGTGCCGGTCGTGCCGGAGGCGGAGACAACCGGCGTGGGGACGGTCGGCGTGGCGGCGGGCGACGGCCTGTCAGCGCCGGCGGTCCCCGACGCGGGCTTCAGCTGAAGAGTCGTGATCGAGTACGGCGGCAGCGTCTGTGCGACCGCCGTGCCCCGCTTCGCCGTCGTCAGGGCGGTGTCTCCCTTGGCATACGAAACGGTCGTGACCGCCTCTGTGGCCGGGGTGAATCCGGCGTACGAGAGCGACACCTGCGCCGCGTTCTGCGGGCTCTTGTTGGTCAGCATGACGTTCAGACCGCCGTTGCTGCTCCGCACCGCGTGCACGGAAACCGACGAGTTGCCCGAGGACGACTTGACCATGGTGTCGCCAGGCTGCGCCAGTGCGGTCAGCGAGCGGATGCCCCAGTAGGTGGGGAAGGGCGTGTCGCGCGGCGGTTGGCACTTCCCCCCGGCGCAGGTTCCGGCGGAGAGCACACCCCCGTCCTGGTAGTCGGTCTGGCCGTGGACGGTGGTGGGTGCTTCGCCCGAGCCGTTGTGCAGGTTCCACCAGTCCACGTGGGTGGCGCCTTGCTCGAACCAGGTCATGTAGGTGTCCGGCGCGAACAGGGCTGCGGCCTGGCTGGTCAATGCGGGCGAGCCGACGCCGTCGGTCTCGGTGACCGCGATCTCCACCGAAGCGGCGCGCGAGCCCGCGTACTTGGCGATCAGCGAGCGCAGCGAGGACGTGACACCGGCGATCCGGGAGGGGGTGTTCAGCAGGTCGGCCGTGGTGGTGCCGCCCGGATACCAGTGGACGATGACGAAGTCGATCGAGCTTCCCGCGAGGGAGAGCACCGTGTTGTTCCAGTCGGCGCTGTCACCGGGAGCCTTCTCCGCATCCGGCCAGAAGCCGGGGGTGGTGAGCACCGCTCCGATCTTCACCTTCGGGTCCACGGCCTTCATCGCCTTCGCGTAGGCGACCAGGTTCTTCCCGTACTCCTTCGGGCTCTTGTCGGCGTGCGTGTCGGTTTCCCAGCCCTTGCCGTTGCCGTAGTGCCCGTTGCCGTAGGCCTCGTTGCCGATCTCCCAGTACTTCACTCCGTAACCCTTGTCGACGTTGGCGTACTTGACCCAGTCGGCGGCCTCCTGGGGGGTGCCGGAACCGTAGTTCGCGGTCAGGATCGGCTGGGCGCCGACCTTCTTCGCGGTGGCCATGAAGCGGTCGAAGTTGGTGTTGGAGGGGATCCAGCCGCTGCCGTCGCCGTAGGTGTGGGTCTTCCAGTGGTAGTCGTCCGCGCCGGAGCCGCCGGGATAGCGCAGCTGCCGAACTCCCGCGGCCTTCATCAGCGATGTCACCTTGGGGGTCCCCATGTGCTCGTCGCCGTAGCCCGTGTTGAGGCCGACACCACTGCTGGGCACCGTGCCCAAGGAGGTACCGGCATCCACACTGATGCCGACGGTCGCCGCGGCGCCCGCGCTGGGCGCCAGGGCGCCGACACCGGCCGAGGCGGCGAGCACCGCCACTGCCCCCCGGCCATATGCCGGAGCATCCGGCTGCGGCGGGGCGTGCGACCCCGAGGCATCGGCTGCTCGGCGGATCTCGGGTCGTCTGGTGACACGTGGGGGCTCCGATCGGGTGGTGACACGGAGGGCGTAGCGCCGCTGACCACGGCTCGCCCTCGTCGGTACACCCCTAAGTGGCCACTCGGAGTGAAAAGGTTGCCGCCTCAACTACTTTTTTCGCCGAGACGCGGTCGCACTGTCTCACCGGACCCGGTGACCTAGGACGACGTTCCGTAGCGGTTGGCGATCACCGCGGCACGGTCGCGGATGGCCGTACGCAGTTCTTGCGGAGCCAGGACCTCCGCGTACGTGGCGTGCTGCCACACGGCCCATTCGGCGTGCCGCCGATCCTGGAAGACGAGGGTCAGCCGCAGCCGGCCGTCCGCGTCGGATTCCTCCGCGCGGACGGACAGCGCGGTGTCCACCAGGGGCTCACGCCGGGCCGGGTCCACCCGGACCAGCACGGTGATCTGCTCGTCGCCTCCGTTGCGGAACCGCGTGTGGCGTTCCTGCCAGGCCCGGTCCAGGTCGACCGTGCCCGGTCGCCGCGCGGGCTCGTCGAGGGCCTCGGCGGCCAGGATCCGGGACAGCCGGTACGTGCGGTCCGCGCCGCCCCTCGTGGCCAGCAGGTAGCCCTGTTCGCGCACGGTGACCAGCCCGATCGGGTCCACCGTGCGCCACTTGGGAGCCTGGTCCACAGCCGCGTACCGGATGCGCAGCCGGTGCCCGGCGAACACCGCGCGCCGGACCTCGGCCCCTATGGGCGCGGACACCTCGTCCGCGGCCACACGGCGCGCGAGGAGGTCGGTCTCCGGGTCGATGAGCAGTCGCTGCGCTGCGCCGGCCGCGGTGTCGCGAAGGCCGTCGGGCAGCGCGTCGACCAGTTTGAGCATGGCCGAGGCGAGCGCCGAGCCGAGGCCGAACTGCTGGGCGCCGCGCCGTGATCCGGCGACCACCAGGGCGAGCGCCTCGTCGTGGTTCAGTCCGGTGAGCGCGGTCTGGAATCCGGGCAGCAACGCGAAACCGCCGTGCCGACCGCGCTCGGCGTAGACCGGCACACCGGCCGCGGACAGCGCTTCGATGTCGCGCAGCACCGTGCGGGTGGACACCTCCAGCTCACGGGCCAGCGTGTCCGCGGTCAGCCGACCGCGCCGGCGCAGGAGGAGCACCAGGGAAACCAACCGGTCGGCGCGCACGGGAAAACCCTAGCCAAATACATGACTTGAGGTGTCATGTTTTGTTGGCAGGCTCCCTCGTACGACGTCAAGCGCGGCGCCCACCGAGCTGGTGGACGTACGTGGTGTCCGTGAATCGAATGGAGCTGGTCCTGCGATGGAACGCAATGCGGTCAACCCGGTGTCGTGGTCGGCGGAGATGGGCTTCAACCAGGGTGAGGTCGTCTCCGGTCACTCGCGCACCCTGTACATCTCGGGCCAGACCGCGATGAGCGGCGAAGGCAAGCCCGAGCACGACGGTGACATGGCGGCGCAGCTGGCGCTGAGCACCGCCAACGTCGAGGCGGTGCTCGCCGAGGCCGGCATGTCCCTCTCGAATCTCGTCCGGCTCAACGTCTACACGACCGACGTCGACCTGCTCTTCCAGCACTACGGCGTGCTGGCGGGAAAGCTGGGCGCCGCCGGGGTCGCCCCGACCACCACGATGCTCGGGGTGACACGTCTGGCGATCCCCGGCCAGATGGTCGAGCTGGAGGGCACCGCCGTCGCGTGAGGTGATCGCGTCACCTCCGCTGCTCGTGCCGGTCGAGGGGCGGCCCTTGGCCGCCCAGCCTCATGCACTCCACGGGGCGTGGCTTGCGACCCTGACCCTGCGATCGGCATGGGGTGCCTTGCCTCGGCGTCCGCGCCGACACCACGGCGAGGACGGGGAAGGTCACACGTACAGCAGCGGACCAGCGACCGCCTTCACTGCGGGGATGTGGCCTGCTCATAGTGTTCGCACAGGGCGGTCACGGCGCGTGCCAGGCGTCGGGCGTGGCCGATGGGCCCGTTGTACCGGGGGGTTGGTTCGGCCCGGAGCCGTAACCGCGCGTCGCCCAGGCAGGCCAGCATGCAGTACCGGGTCACGCTCTGCTTCTCGAGTCTCCCCACGGCTCGCTCCACTTCGGGGATCAGCAGCTCCAGGTGGCCGCGCAGCCTCTCCGTCAGGGTGTCGAGCTCCGCCCCTGATGGCGGCTGGGGGACCGGGGTGCCGTCGGGGTCCAGCAGAAGCGTCACGTTCTCGCGCATCGTCGCGAGGTCCAAAGGTGTGGTGTGGCCACTGAGGTTCGCTGTCACGCTCACCGGTCCATCACCGCCGGGTGGCAGCGCGGGTACTCGCACGGCGGATACTCGCTGTCGAGCACCATGGGCAGTGGTTGAGGGTCGCGCGCCACGATTCTGGAGCCGCGGTCACCGGTGATCGTGCCGTAACGGTCCACGGTGCAGGCCTGAATGGGCATCCCCGGCGGCTCTGCCGGACGTTCGGTCGGGACGGCAGTGTTCGTCATGTCGACCTGCTTTCTCAGGCGGGCCATGCTCCGGGATCGTTCGCGCGGTCGCCGGGGTTCGTCCTGTGTGCGACCGGAGGCCACCCCGAAACCGGACTCGGAAGCCCGTGCCGCACAAGGACGAGACTGGACCGGTGGACCGGTCCAGTCAAGCGATTCGGCTGCCTTGCCCACTCACGGGGGTACTCAGCCCATCGGGTACCGGTCGACCTCTTCGAACACGTGCGACGCTGTGACACCCTCTTCGCACACCAGAGCCCGACGCTCGGCGTCGTACGCCACGTGCAGCACCACGGCCACCGCGACGGGTTGTTCTACTTCGAGCAGACGCGCCTCGTCATCGTCGGCCATCCGCACCGTGGTGACGTCCACGCCCTCGACGGGGGAACGGCCTGTCGACCGCCGCACGTAATGGGTGGTGCCCTCGGTGAGCGGCCCCTTCGCCGCCAGTCGCGGGGCGGCATCCGCGATCGCGGGCGGGAACCACGCCGTCACCAGGCTGTGCGGCGAGCCATCGTCCAGCAGCACCAGCCGGATGCGCCGGAGCGCCTCCTCGCCGGGCTTCAGGCTGAGCGCCCGTGCCACCTGCGTAGGCGGCACGGTGCGGTCCGGGGTGCCGAGGCGGCGGTACGGGGCGCCGCCCGCCACGCGTGTCGAACCCGCGCCGCGCCCTCCCGCCGGCCGCGCGACCGGAGTGTCGACCACGGTGAAGCCGCTGCCCTGTCGGGCTACGACGACGCCGTCGTTGCGCAACGTGTCGTACGCCTTGACGACCGTGGCTCTCGAAACGTCCCACTGCTCAGCCAGTTCACGCCCCGAGGGGAGCATGTCGCCGGGCCCGAACTCGCCGTTTGCGATCCTCGTACGCAGATCCTCCGCGATCTGCTCGTACTTCAGCAGGGCCATGAGAGACACTTTCCGATCGCTGGACTGGTCCACCGGTGAGCCATAAGAATGCCAGCATGACGAGCCCCGAGGTAGCGCCGGAGATCGTGAGGTTCTACAGCGAGACCATCGACGAGGCGGACCGGTTGTCCACGACGGCTGACGGACATCTGGAAATGGTGCGCACGCGGGAATTGCTGCGGCGGTACCTCCCGCCCGCACCGGCCCGCGTCCTCGATGTCGGCGGCGGCCCCGGCGCCCACGCACGGTGGCTCGTCGATGACGGCTACAGCGTGCACCTCGTCGATCCGATCCTTCGCCACGTCGAACAGGCCAGGCGGACCGGCGCCTCAGTCGAACTGGGAGACGCCCGAAAGCTGACCCCTCAAGACGCCTCCTGCGATGTGGTGCTGGTGCTGGGGCCGCTCTACCACCTGCTCGACCGCGCCGACCGTGACCAGGCGCTCGCCGAGGCCCACCGTGTCCTCAAGCCGGGGGGTCTTCTGGCGGCGGCCGGCATCAACCGGTACGCGTCACTGTTCGAGCACACCGCCTTCGCGCACCTCCACAACGACCCTCTGCGGCGCAGCATCGACGGCATTCTCGCCAGCCAGGTCCACGACGGGAAGAAGGCATTCACCACGGCGTACTTCCACAGCGGAGAGCAACTGCGCGAGGAGGTGACGGCCGCCGGGTTCGCCGGTGTGGAGGTGTACGGCGTCGAGGGCCCGGCATGGTCGCTCCTGGCCGCGACCGAGCGGCACACCGGCGAGTCTCTGATCGGCTCGCCGTTGTTCGAGTCGGCACTGACCGCGGCACGCATGGCTGAGCCCTACCCGGAGCTTCTGGCAGCCAGCTCCCACCTGCTGGCGATCGGACGCCGACCCGGCTGAGTGGCGCGCGAGCAGGCCTTGCCCGAATCGGGACCGGGCCGCCACCCCTCACCCCGTCGCCTCCAGAAACACCGGGTTCGTGGGTTCAGGTCGACGGCCACGAAAGGCCGTTCGTCAAGGTCTCACCGGCCGAGCCTTTCCAGCAAGGCGCCCCGGGCTGCCTTGGTGCGTGCGACTCGGTAAGAAAGCCTGGTGAACAGTTGGTAGCGCCAGGGGAGGGCATCCACATAGCCGTCGACGAGACGAAATTGTTCCAACGCCGCTCGGTAGCGGGCCTGTTTCACCAGGAAGTAGGCGAGAAGGTGGCGTACTTCGGGCAGGCGGGGGTGGCCCTCTGCGGCCGCAACGTCCATGAGAACGGCATCGACCAGGGCCCGCATCTCCGGCCTTCGGTAGGATTCGACGGACACCTCGCCCGCGTGGTTCTCGAACCATGCGATGAGCGGCAGGGCTGTCATCAGGCTCCCAGTCGGTGCTTTTGACGCCGCCGACTCGGCGAAGTCACGCGCGAGCGTTCTCGATCCGCGCCATTTGGCGCACCAATACTGCAAGGCGCTGCAGTGCGCCTCGAAGTGGTGCGGGGCACGTGCGGTGATTTCTGCCCACAAGACGCGCATCTCATCGTTGGAGTACCCGAGTCCGAGCGCCCTCCATATCTCGTCAATGAGAGGCGTGGGATCCTCGGGATTGAGCGTTGCGGCTCGTGCTATGTCTTCACGTGAGTGCAGGAGCTCGTGATGAAAGCCCGCGAAACGCTTTTGAGAGGTGTATCGCGCCAACATCCTCCCCCGCAATTTCCAGGCGAGATGCACGCGGGCGCGGGCTTGCACGAGGGCCTGGTCAGGGTCATCGGGGCGGGCTGCCTGCCAGGACCTCAGCCACTTGTCGCTTTCTCGGGCAGCGAGGTGTCCCAGACGGTGGGCGTACAGAGCACGCCGTTCCCAGTCCGGGCCGGTGTCGCGGAAGAGCTGGGCCGCCGGCTCCCAACGACCGCGGGAGGCGGCGGCCAATGCTGTCTCCAGGGCAGGTTCGGCACCGGCCAGTCGGGGGTTCTGCCGTCGCAGGGGGAAGAGGCAGAAGTACAGCCAGCAGCCGATCGCTGAGAGGACGAGAACATCGACAGTTGACAAAGGGGTTTCCTGTTCGGTTACGGAGACGAGGTGGAGCCGTGCCCGGGTGGGGAGAAGGAGGGCGACGTCGTATCGGAGCGGTTCACGCAGCGCGGGATCTGACCGAGATGTCCAGCAGTGGCCGACCTGATGAAAGGCGGACGGAAGCGTCCTTCGTATGTTCAGCGACCGTCTCGCCGAGACTCTACGAAAGGTCGAGCTTCCTCAATTCGCAGGCGGAGGGGGTTCCCTGCCGACGCCAGGCGGGACCTCGTCGGCGTCACGCATGACCGCCACCGTTTCCGGTGAGCGTGAACTCCCGCGGGAGAAAAGTCATCCTTTTTAAGCCGACCGGTCGGTATGGACACCGGGTCCGTCTCCCGGTACAGATGAGGACGTCACCCACGTCGAAAGCGCCGCCCAGCCCCAGAAGCGCCGCCCAGCCAAGGAAGCCGCCCAGTCCGAGCCGCCCGCGTCGAAAGGCCGCCCCCATGCGCGTCGCCGTCACCATCTTCCTCACCGACGAGACGATCACCCCGACCCGCCTCGCCCGCGAGCTGGAGCAGCGCGGTTTCGCCGGGCTCTACCTTCCCGAGCACACGCACATCCCCGTCGAGCGCACCTCTCCGTACCCCGCCGGCGGCGACCTGCCCCGCGAGTACGGCCGTACCCTCGACCCCTTCGTCGCCCTCGGGCAGGCGGCGGCCGTGACGCAGGGGCTCGGTCTCGGCACCGGCATCACCCTCGTCGCCCAGCACGACCCGATCGGCCTCGCCAAGCAGATCGCCACCGTGGACCACCTCTCCGGCGGCCGCCTCACCCTCGGCCTCGGCTTCGGCTGGAACGTGGAGGAAGCCGCCGACCACGGGGTGCAGTGGCGTACCCGCCGCGACCTGGTCCGCGACCGGATGGCGTTGATGCGGGCGCTGTGGAGCGAGGAACCCACCGCGTACGAGGGCGAGTTCGGCAGTGTGCGGGCCAGCGACGCGCACCCCAAGCCCGTGCAGAAGCCGCGCGGCCCGGTCACCGGCCCCCGCACGCTCGTCGGGGGTGCCGCGGGGCCGAAGCTGTTCGCGCACATCTGTGAGTACGCCGACGGCTGGCTGCCGATCGGCGGGCGCGGCCTGTCGGAGTCGCTGCCCGTGCTGCGTACGGCGTGGGCGGACGCGGGGCGGGACCCGGCGGCCCTCCAGATCGTGCCGTACGCCGTTCACCCGTCGCCCGGCAAGCTCGCGCACTACGCCGAACTGGGCATCGAGGAGGTCGTGGTGCAGTTGCCTCCGGCGGGGGAGGCGGACGTGCTCAAGGCGCTCGACGAGTACGCCCCCTACCTGCCCGACGCGGCGCCGCACCACCGGTGACACCGGACGGGCGCCCCTCCACCAGTGACACGGTGCAACGCATGCCCCGAGGGACGAATCGGGCGCCCACTCCGGTCCTGATCAGCGCGAACGTATGCTCAAAGCATGACGACTTCCGCGATCTCCGGAACCGGTCCCACCGAGAACTCGCTGCGTCGCGCCCTCAAACGTGCCCGGGACGGCGTCGCCCTCGACGTCTCCGAGGCGGCGGTCCTGCTCCAGGCCAGGGGTGAGCACCTCGTCGACCTGGCCGCGTCCGCCGCCCGGGTGCGGGACGCGGGCCTGGAGGCGGCCGGCCGGCCGGGCGTCATCACGTACTCGAAGAGTGTCTTCATCCCGCTGACCCGGCTGTGCCGGGACAAGTGCCACTACTGCACGTTCGTCACCGTCCCCGGCAAGCTGCGGCGCGCCGGGCACGGGATGTTCATGTCGCCGGACGAGGTGCTCGACATCGCCCGCAAGGGCGCGGCCCTCGGCTGCAAGGAAGCGCTGATCACCCTCGGCGACAAGCCCGAGGACCGCTGGCCGGAGGCGCGCGAGTGGCTCGACGCGCACGGCTACGACGACACCATCGCCTACGTCCGCGCCGTCTCCATCCGCATCCTGGAGGAGACGGGCCTGCTGCCGCACCTCAATCCGGGCGTCATGACCTGGACGGACTTCCAGCGGCTCAAGCCGGTCGCCCCGTCGATGGGCATGATGCTGGAGACGACCGCGACCCGCCTGTGGTCGGAGCCCGGCGGCCCGCACTTCGGCTCCCCCGACAAGGAACCCGCCGTACGGCTGCGCGTCCTGGAGGACGCGGGCCGCTCGTCCGTCCCCTTCACGTCGGGGATCCTGATCGGCATCGGGGAGACCTACGAGGAGCGCGCGGAGTCGCTGTTCGCGCTCCGCAAGGTCTCCCGCGCCTACCACGGCATCCAGGAACTGATCATCCAGAACTTCCGCGCCAAGCCGGACACGGCGATGCGCGGCATGCCCGACGCCGAACTCGACGAGCTGGTCGCGACGGTGGCCGTCGCCCGCCACATCATGGGCCCGAGCGGCTGCCTCCAGGCCCCGCCCAACCTGGTCGACAGCGAGTACGAGCGGCTGATCGGTGCCGGGATCGACGACTGGGGCGGGGTGTCCCCCCTCACCATCGACCACGTCAACCCCGAACGCCCCTGGCCGCAGATCGACGAACTCACTGAGCGGTCGGCCGCGGCCGGCTTCGAGATGCGCGAACGGCTGTGCGTCTACCCGGAGTTCGTCACCCGGGGCGAGCCCTGGATGGACCCGCGCCTGCTGCCGCACGTGCGCGCGCTCGCCGACCCGGAGACGGGCCTGGCCCTGCCGGACGCGGTCGTCGAGGGCCGCCCGTGGCAGGAGCCCGAGGAGGCCTTCGAGGCCACCGGCCGTACGGATCTGCACCGGACCATCGACACCGACGGCCGTACGTCCGACCGCCGCGACGACTTCGACGAGGTGTACGGCGACTGGGGCGCCCTGCGGGAGGCCGCCGCCCCCGGCATGGTCCCGGAACGCATCGACACCGACGTACGGCAGGCGCTGGCGACGGCGGCCGACGACCCGACGAAGCTGACCGACGCGGAGGCGCTGGCGCTGCTGCACGCCGACGGGTCCGCGCTCGACGCGCTCTGCCGCATCGCCGACGACGTCCGCAGGGCGGCGGTCGGCGACGACGTCACCTACATCGTCACGCGGAACATCAACTTCACCAACGTCTGCTACACCGGCTGCCGTTTCTGCGCCTTCGCGCAGCGCCGCACCGACGCCGACGCCTACACCCTCTCCCTCGACCAGGTGGCCGACCGGGCCCAACAGGCCTGGGAGGTCGGCGCGGTGGAGGTCTGCATGCAGGGCGGCATCCACCCGGACCTGCCCGGCACCGCGTACTTCGACATCGCCAAGGCGGTGAAGGAGAGGGTGCCCGGCATGCATGTGCACGCCTTCTCGCCGATGGAGGTCGTCAACGGCGCGACCCGCACCGGGATGTCCATCCGCGAGTGGCTCACCGCCGCGAAGGAGGCCGGGCTCGGCTCGATCCCCGGCACGGCGGCGGAGATCCTCGACGACGAGGTCCGCTGGGTCCTCACCAAGGGCAAGCTGCCGACGGCGACCTGGATCGAGGTCGTCACGACCGCCCACGAACTGGGCCTGCGCTCCTCGTCGACGATGATGTACGGCCATGTCGACCAGCCGCGGCACTGGCTCGGCCATCTGCGGACCCTCGCCGGGATCCAGCAACGGACCGGGGGATTCACCGAGTTCGTGACGCTCCCCTTCATCCACACCAACGCGCCGGTGTACCTGGCGGGCATCGCGCGGCCCGGCCCGACCATGCGGGACAACCGCGCGGTCACGGCGATGGCCCGCCTCCTCCTCCACCCCCACATCCCCAACATCCAGACGAGCTGGGTGAAGCTGGGCTCCGAGGGCGCGGCCGAGATGCTCCGCTCCGGCGCCAACGACCTGGGCGGGACCCTCATGGAGGAGACGATCTCGCGCATGGCGGGCTCGTCCTACGGCTCCTACAAGTCGGTCAAGGACCTGATCGAGGTCGCCGAGGCGGCCGGCCGGCCCGCGAGGCCGCGCACGACGCTGTACGGCGAGGTGTCCGAGGAGCGGCAGCGGACCGCGAAGGCGTCCGACGGCCACCTCCCGGAGCTGCTGCCGGTCCTGGACTGAGGGCGGGCCGAGGGCGGGCTGAGGGCGGGGGAACCGGGGGCCTCACAGTACGATGATCGGGCTCCCGGTGTCGGGGGCCCGAGACTGAGGAGATGCGTGCCCGTGGCTGCCCGACGGCTTCCCTCGTGGGCCTGGGTCACCGGTCTGACGGCCGGCGCGATCGTCGTGGTCGGCGCCCTGACGGTGCAGGCCGACAAGGGCCCGCACCCGACGGCGAAGGCGACGGGGGCGAAGCCGACCGCTTCGGCCTCCGCGGACGCCAAGCCCTCGGCCTCCCCCGCCCCGCCCCCCAAGGCCGCGCCCGTGCCCGACGAATCGGGTACCGGCCGCCGGATCGTCTACTCCCTCGGCCAGGACCGGGTCTGGCTGGTCGACGCCGACGACGCGGCCCGCCGCACCTTCACGGTCTGGCCGGGCACCGTGGACCCCGCGGTCGGCAGTTTCACGGTGTCCCTCCGCAAGGACGCCACCACCGGCTCCGACGGCGTGCAGATCGAGCACATCATCTACTTCTCGGCGAAGTCGGGCGTCAACATCGCCTTCTCCAACGCGGTCGACGGCTCCTCGCCGCCCCCCGCCTCCGGCGCGCAGACCGGCGGGATCCGCATGCCGAAGGCGGACGGCGCGGCCCTGTGGGCGTTCGGCGCGACGGGGACGAAGGTCAGGGTCGTCGAGTGATCAGCGCTCGGGCCCACCTCCGGCCGGGAGAAACTGCGCGAGCAGCACGACCCCGCTGAACACGAAGACCCGGGTCGCGGCGTCGAGCCCGTTCCAGTCCGCCGACTGCCACATCGCGAACCACTCCCCGCCGATCGCGATGAACCCACCCCCGAACAGCAGCATCACCATCAGCAGCCCGTACGTGGACACCTGCCGGGCCCTGCCCGGATCCCGTCGCGCCCAGCACCACGTCCCGGCGGTCAGCACGAGCGCGGCGACGGTCTCCCACGCGATGATCAGCACGTACGCGACATCCTGGAGCCCCTCCCCGGTCACCGCCCGCCACATCAGATCGTCGTCCTTGAACGTCGTGTCCATGGCCAGTACATGCCGGACGAACTGCTGGTTGGTCCCGAAGTCGGTGATGTTCCCGAAGGCCACCAGTGCGGTGTAGAGCGCGACCGACGCGGTGAGAAGGGTGACGGCGAGACGGACGGCGCGTGAAGCCGGGGTGGAGGTCGTGGCTGCCATGGGGGAGGTGTGCCCGGAAAGGGGGCATGACATGTCCACGGTCTCCCGATCGGACGGCTCCATTCGATTACAGTGGCGAACGTCGTACGTACGGACGGTGCCCGGGAGGTCTAGGTGGGTGCGACAGGTGGGGCCGTCTGGGGGCGTACCGAGCAGCAGGACTTTCGCAGTCGCGTGCGGGGCACACTGCTCGGCTCGGCCGTGGGGGACGCGCTCGGGGCGGCCGTCGACCGGCTCGGGCTGGAGGAGATACGGCAGGCCCACGGGCCCGAAGGGCTCGTCGACCTCGCCCCCGCCCACGGGCGCCGCGGTGCCGTCACGCACCTCACCCAGCTGACCCTGTTCAGCGTGGACGGGCTGATCCGCGCCCAGGTACGGCGGGACACGGGTGCCTGGTACCCGCCGGCCGATCTGCACCGGGCGTACCTGAGATGGGCCGCCACCCAGCGCGACTGGGGCCCCGATCTGCGCCGCAAGGACGACGGCTGGCTGGCCCACGAGGAGTGGCTGTACGTCCGCCGCGACCCCGCCCGCTCCCTGCTGCTCGGCTTCGGCGACGACATCATGGGCACCCTCGACGCCCCCAAGAGCCCCGGCGAGGACGGTCCCGAGGCCACCGCCCGCTCGGCGCCCTTCGGACTGCTCGTCGGCTGGGAGCCCCAACTGGTGGCGCAGCTGGCCGTGGAGTGCGCCGCTCAGACCCACGGCCACCCCGCCGGATACCTCGCGGCGGGCGCGTACGCGGTCACCGTGCACGCGCTGGCCCGCGGCGACAGCCTCGACGGCGCGGTGCAGCGGGCGCTCGCCCTGCTGTCCGCCCGGCCGGGACACGAGCCGGTGTCGGAGGCCCTGCAGCACGCGCTGGGTGCCGTACGGCAGGGGCTGCCCGGCCCGGCGCGGGTGGCGGAGCTGGCCGGGGCGGGTACGGCCCCGGCCGTGCTGGCGGCGGCCGTCTACTGCGCCCTGGTCGCCGAGGACGTACGCCACGGTCTGCTCCTCGCCGTCAATCACGGCGCGCCCTCGGCCGCGACCGGGGCGCTGGCCGGCGGCCTGCTCGGGGCGATGCACGGCGAAACGGCCCTCCCGCCGGCCTGGCTGGCCGAGCTGGAGGGCCGTCCCACGATCCTGGAACTGGCGGACGACTTCGCGATGGAGATGACGCAGGGCCCTGCCCTGCACACCCCGGCGGGCGCGTCCCCGGGCTGGCTCGCCCGGTATCCCCGAGGTGCCCGAGGTGCCTAGTCCTTCACCGCCGTCGGCATCGAGTCCCGCGGTCCGGGGACCTCGGCCGCCGCCGACATGCCCCCGCCGTCCCCGTCCGTGTTGATCCGTTCGATGATCGCGAGCCGCTCCGGGGTGTCCTCCGGCTTCAGGAAGCCGACCAGGATGTACAGGACGAGGGAGACCGCGAGCGGTATCGACACCTGGAACTGGAGCGGCACGCCGCCGTCGACGTTCCAGTTGATCGGGTAGTTGACCAGCCAGAAGGCCAGCAGGCCCATCGACCAGCTCACCAGCGCCGCCGTCGGACCGGAGCGGCGGAACGGCCGCAGCAGACCGAGCATCATGGGGATCGCCATCGGGCCCATCAGGCCGGCCACCCACTTGATGACGACGGTGATGATGTCCTTGAACGCGGGGGAGTTGACCTGCGTGGCCGCCGCCATGGACAGGCCGAGGAAGACGACCGTCGCGATACGGGCCGCGATCAGCCCCGTCCGGTCGTTCCAGGCCCGCGCCCGTGCCGAGATCACCGGTGCGCAGTCACGGGTGAAGACGGCGGCGATGGCGTTGGCGTCGGAGGAGCACATCGCCATCGTGTGGGAGAAGAACCCGACGATGACCAGGCCCAACAGCCCGTGGGGCAGCAGTTGTTCGGTCATCAGGGCGTAGGAGTCGGAGCCGTCCGGCTTCTGCGACTCGACCAGCAGCGGTGACATCCACATGGGGAAGAACAGCACCACCGGCCACACCAGCCACAGCACCGCCGACAGCCGCGCCGACCGCTCGGCCTCCTTCGGGGTGGCCGTGGCCATGTACCGCTGGGCCTGGTTCAGCATGCCGCCGTTGTACTCGAACAGCTTGATGAAGAGGAACGCGAGCAGGAACACCGTGCCGTACGGCCCCACCAGCGGCTTCTCATGGCCCTGGAGGGCCGGTTCGTCCCACGCGCCGAGGAAACCGATGTTGCGGTCGGCGAGTTCCATCACCACGGCGACGAACATCGCGACTCCGGCGAGGAGTTGGATGACGAACTGCCCCAGCTCGGTGAGCGCGTCGGCCCACAGCCCGCCGATCGTGCAGTACACGGCCGTGATGGCGCCGGTGATGAGGATGCCCTGGTTCAGCGAGATGCCGGTGAACACGGACAGCAGGGTGGCGATCGCCGCCCACTTGGCGCCCACGTCCACGATCTTCAGCAGCATCCCGGACCAGGCCAGCGCCTGCTGCGTCTTGAGGTCGTACCGGTTCTTCAGGTACTCCAGCGGGGAGGCCACGTGCAGCCGTGAGCGCAGCCGGTTGATCCGGGGCGCGAACAGCTTGGAGCCGATCGCGATGCCGAGGGCGATCGGGAAGGACCAGGTGATGAAGGAGGTGACGCCGTACGTGTAGGCGATGCCGGCGTACCCGGTGAACATCACCGCGCTGTAGCCCGACATGTGGTGCGAGATGCCCGACAGCCACCACGGCATCTTGCCGCCTGCCGTGAAGAAGTCGCTGACGTTGTCGACCCGTTTGTGGGACCAGACTCCGATGGCGACCATCACGCCGAAATAGCCGATGAGCACGGCCCAGTCGAGACCGTTCATGTGCGTCCTCCCAGGGTTCGCCCGGCGCTCATCGTGGGTGCTGGCGCGTGAACACGACAAGGCGGCGTAAGGTCAAGGGGAGGCAAAATCATTCTGTATGGTGGCCTCGATTCATCTATGTGAACTCATCGCATCAGCTCCCCCGCGTTGACCAGCAACGACTGTCCGGTGATCGCCCGCGCCCGATCCGACGCCAGGAACACCGCCGCATCCGCGACATCCCCGTCCGTCGCCAGCTCCGGCAACGCCATCCGCTCCGCGAGCCGTCCCCGCACGACCTCCTCCGCCACCCCCTCGGCCGCCGCCGTGAACCGCACGAACGCCTGCACCGGCGGCCCCCACATCCACCCCGGCAGCACGGTGTTCACCCGGATCCGGTACGGCCCCAACTCCCGCGCCAGCGAGTACATCGCGCTGGTCAGCGCCCCCTTCGACGCCGCGTACGCCGCCTGCCGCACCTGAGTGGGAGCCGCCACCGCCGACTGCGTCCCGATGAACACCACCGACCCGCCCCGTTCCTTCAGCCCGCCCAGACAGGCCCGTGTCATCCGCAGCGCCCCCAGCAGGTTCACGTCCAGCACCGACTGCCAGGTCGCGAAGTCGGCGTCCTCCAGCCCGCCGAAGTACGAGTCCCAGGCCGCGACGTGCACCACCGCGTCGATCCCCCCGAACCGCTCCCGCGCCAGCCCCGCCAGCGCCGCGCACTGCCCCTCGTCCGTGATGTCCGTCGCCCGGTACGCCGTGTGCGTCCCGTCCGGATCGATCCCCGCCGCGCTCTTCGCGAGGTTCGCCCCGGTCCGCGCCCCCAGCACGGCGTTCCCGCCGTCCCGTACGACGGCCGCGGCGACCTGGTGACCGAGCCCGGCCCCCACCCCCGAGACGACGACGGTCCTGCCGACCAGCAGTGGCATGACGAACCTCCCTGACCCTGGCGCATCAACTGACGGAGCGTCAGAGTATGGGCGACCCGCCGGAGAAGGAGAAGAGAAGCGGAAGAGGAAGGGCAGCCCCATGAGCGAGAAGCCCCACAGCGAAACCCACGACGACAACCACGGCGAGAACCACACCGACACCCGCAGCGACACCTACGCCGAACTCGCCGCCGTCGGCCCCTACGGCGTGCACCCCGGCCACGCCCTGATCACCATGGTCGAACCCCACCCGGGCCACGAGTACGCCTACAACCGCTGGTACGAGGACGACCACTACTACGCCGGGGCCATGGCCATGCCCTGGATGTACGCCGGCCGGCGCTGGGTCGCCACCCGCGAGCTCCAGCTCCTGCGCCGCCCCGAGAAGTCGGCCGTCGCCCAGCCGGTCACGGCAGGCTGCTACCTCTCCACGTACTGGATCACCGACGGCCGCTACGACGACCACATGCGCTGGACGGTCGCCATCAACAAGCGCCTCAACCGGGACGCCCGCGTCTACCGGGACCGCACCCACGTCTTCACCGCGTTCCAGGACCACGAGAGCACCGTGTACCGCGACGGCGCGGCGGGCCCCCGCGACGTCCACGCCCTGGACCACCCCTACGCGGGCCTCGTCCTCCAGGTCATCGACGCCCCGGCCCCACAGCAGCGCGCCGGCCTGCTGGAGTGGCTGCGCAACCGCCACCTCCCGCGGCGCCTCGCCGGCTCCCCGGCCGCCCTCGTCACCGTCTTCCGCCCGACCCCCCTGCCCGGCGACCGCATGACGTACGTCCAGCAGGTCGAGGGTGTCGACACCCGCCTCACCCTGCTCTGGTTCCTGCAGACGGACCCCAGGGAGTGCTGGGACGACCACTTCACCGGCCTGGAGGAGGAGGTCGCGGAGACGGGCCTGGGCAAGGTGGAACTCCTGGCCCCGTTCATTCCCACGGTGCCCGGCACGGACCGGTACGTCGACCGGCTCAGGTGAGCCGCGGTGCCTACGGCTCCTTCAGCTCGTCCGGACAGGGAGTGCCCCGCGGCAGCTGGTAGGGCGCCGCCAGCCGGTACGTCCCCGCCTCCGGCGCGAGCAGCACCGTCCACCGGTCGCCGTCCGCGTCCTCCTCCGTCTCGAAGAGACAGCCGTTGACGTTGTCGTACGCCTTCGGTTCGCCCTCGGCCCGGTCCTTGGACGCCTCCGTCTCCTGCGGCGGCTCCAGGCTCTTGCCCTGCGCGTCGACGACGCTCAGCCACGGCGAGTACGGGATCCGGATGAGGATCCGGCCCGCCTTGCGCACGTCGATCGTCATCTCACCCTGCGCCGCCCGCTGCACGACCGCGTTCGGCTCGGCGAGCGGCGCCGGGTCGTTGACCCGGAACAGCTGCCAGTTGGCGTCTCCCCAGATCTGCTCCAGATACGGCAGCCCCCGCTGCACCAGCTCCCGCTCGCGCTGCCCGCCGTCCCCGTCCAGCTTGTCCTTGGGCACGACCACGAAGTGCACGGCCCACCGCTTGAGCCACTCGCGGTAGTTGGCCGAGTTCAGGGTGTCGTCGTAGAAGAGGGGGTTGCGCTCCATGTCGGCCTGCCGGTTCCAGCCGCGGGCCAGGTTGAAGTACGGCGCGAGCGCGGACGCCTCGCGGTGCGAGCGGGCCGGGACGACCTCCACCCGGCCCTTCTCCGCGCCGACCTCCTGCAACTCGTTGACCAACGGGGCCAGCTCACGCGCCCAGGACGCGGCCGGAGTCGTCCGGTAGACGTCGTCGACCGACTTGAAGCCGATCCAGCCGACGAAGACCAGCGAGGAGAGCACGATCGCGTACCACTTGCGGCTGCGCGGCACGGCGAACGGCAGCGCGGCCATCAGCACCACGCCCGAGAACAGCATGGCGAGCCGGGTGATGTTGGACCCGATCTGCGAGCTGATCAGCCACACCCCCAGCACGCCGAGGCCGTAGACCGCCGACGTGATCCGCACGGTCTTCCAGTCGTGCGGGACGAGCGCGAAGACCAGCACCGAGAACAGCAGCGGCAGGGCCGTCGAGCCGAAGGACATCGGCTGGGTGCCGGAGAACGGGAACGCCCACGCGGACACCGCGACGACCGCGGTAGGCGCCAGCCCCAGCGCCCACGCGCCGGGCCGCCGCTTCTGGAGGAACAGGGCGACCGCGACCAGCCCCACGAACAGGCCCGCCACCGGCGACCCCATCGTGGCGAGCGCGGCGAGCGGCGCCGCGCACAGCGCCTTCGCCCACCGCTTGTAGCGCCAGCGGTGCGGCCAGC
This sequence comes from Streptomyces sp. ID05-39B, assembly GCF_033794725.1. Classification (NCBI taxonomy): domain Bacteria; kingdom Bacillati; phylum Actinomycetota; class Actinomycetes; order Kitasatosporales; family Streptomycetaceae; genus Streptomyces; species Streptomyces sp. ID05-39B. Next base: position 19,441 of record NZ_JARGEF010000134.1, read on the forward strand.
AGAACACGACCGCGACCGCGCCGAGCGCGAACATGTTGCCGAGCCCGAACGTCACCCGGCCAGAGGCCGCGTTGCACAGCAGCGCGAACACCCCGGCGAGCGCGGGCCACACCGGGTTCTTCACCGGCCTGCAGCGCAGCAGGATCAGCGTCAGCAGCCCGGCGGAGATCGTCCCGGCGATCATCATCGTCGTACGCACGCCGAGCACCGACATCAGATACGGCGACACCATGCTGTACGACACCGGGTGCATGCCGCCGTACCAGGCGAGGTTGTACGCGGAGTCGGGGTGCCGGCCGACGAACTCCGCCCAGGCGTCCTGCGCGGCCAGGTCCCCGCCGCTGTTCGCGAAGGCGAAGAACCACGCGATGTGCAGTACGGCGGACAGGGCCGTCACCGAGAACACGAGATGCCGGCGGAGCCAGCCGCGCACCCGGTCGGGCATCGATCTCATGACGGGTGCGGGTGCGGGTGCAGGTGCAGGTGCGGGGTCGGGTGCGGCTTCGGGTGACGGTGGCGACGCAGGGTCCTTGGCCCGGTCCTGATCGCCCGTGCCGCGGTCGCGGTCGTGCTCACCGGCCTGGGGGGCGGGCACGCGGGCCCGCCGGCCGGCGTCCGGGTCCGGACCGGTTTCGTCGGCGCGTGTCGGCTCCGCAGTGGCCACCTGAAGGCACTCCCCGTGTCCCGTCTTCTACTCTCGGACGCGTCCCGTTCGCGACCGTTTCACGGCCGCGTCGCCGCGACCGCCGACCTGTCCCGTTTCGTGACGCTAGCACGCACCCCGCCGGGCGGCTGCCCGGCGGGGTGCGTCCTCAGGGGTCCGTGCGGGCGGCTCAGGCGATGCGCGTCAGCTTGTCCGAGAAGCCCGGTTCGACGAGGTCGCTCTGCAGGGCGACCGGCACCTTCACCGCGCTGCTGGTGCCGTCTCCGACGGTGAGCGTGCCCACCTGGGAGCCGGCCTTCGCCGTGTGCGGGACCTCGTTGCCGGCGAACGTCAGCTTCACCGTGAGCCCGGCCCAGCCGACCGCAGTGACGTCCTTGGTGACGACGACCGGGGTGTGGCCGCCGAGCTTGTCGTCCACGTACCCGACGACGTCGCCCTTCTTGAGGATCGCCGCCGGGGCCAGGGCGTCCTGGGCGGCGGTCAGGACCGTCCTGCTGACGTCGTTGGCCGTCTTCAGGATGGTCGGCTTGTGCTGGCCGAGGACCGCGCCGACGATGACCACCGTCTCGCCGCCGACCTTCTTGCGGGCCGCGAAGAGGAGGTTGCCGCCTGCCGCGCTGGTGGAGCCGGTCTTGATCCCGATCGCGCCCATCTTGAAGGGCAGCTCGTTGTAGTTCGGCCAGTTGTATCCGGAGGGGTCCGTCCAGCTGGCCGCGCTGGTGATCGCCACGAGAGCCGGGATCTTCACGACCGCGCTGCCGAGCTTCACCTGGTCCTCGGCCGTGGAGACGGTGGTCTCCTTCAGCCCGGAGGGGTCGGTGTACGTCGTGTTCGTCATCCCGAGTTCCTTGGCGGCTGCGTTCATCTTCTCGACGAACGCGGCCTCCGAGCCCGCGTCCCAGCGAGCGAGCAGCCGGGCGACGTTGTTGGCCGACGGGATCATGATCGCCGAGAGGGCCTGCTGGAGGGTGAGCTTGTCGCCGGCCTTCACGGAATTGAGGGTGGACTCGCCGCTCTGGTTGTAGCCGCCCTCCTTCTCCGCGATGGCGTCGACGGTGATCTCGGGACCGTCCTCGCCCGTCTTGAGGGCGTGGCTGCGGAGGACGACGTAGGCGGTCATCGTCTTGGCCACCGAGCCGATGGCGACCGGCTTCTGCTCACCGAAAGTGTCCATCGTGCCGACGCCGTCGACGTCCATCCAGCCCTGGCCCTCGGACGACCACGGCAGGGCGAGCTTGCTGCCCTCGAAGGTGTACGAGTCCTGGGCCGTGAGCGTCAGCGCGGTGGCCGGCAGTGGCCTGACAGCCTGCGCGATCGCGAACGCGATCACCAGCAGCAGGACGAGCGGCGTCCAGATCTTGAGCCGGCGGCCCAGCGTCCGCAGCGGGGTCGGAGGAGGCGGCGGGGTGTTCGTCAGCTCGGCCAGCAGATCCAGCGGCGGCTTCGGCGGCAGCGGCTGCTGCGTCGTCCGCTCGGGGCCGACCTGCGGCACCACGGCGGTGGAGTCGGCGGCGGGCCTCACCGGCCGGACGGCGGAATCGTCCTGCGGCTTGAGCGGGACGAACCGGCTGGTCCGCTCGCTCGCCGCCGCGGGCTTCCCGGCGCCGGGCGTGGGCATGGGCGTGGGGGTGGGC